>JBFMBP010000103.1 GCA_040755155.1 Candidatus Omnitrophota bacterium
TTCGCCTATGGCCTCGCGGCCATCGGCGCATGACTCGGGGCCAGCGTGGTTCGCTACACCTTCACTGTACGGAACTTTCATCCGCTTCCTTACGCCAGTTTTCATCGGCGCTTTCCCCTTGCCACCCATGCCAACCTGCAAGGAGAGTGTTTTTTTTATTCCTCTCCCAAGATTGCTGATCTTTACCCAGAAGTCGGGGGATTAATCATTATGGCGGGCTATACTATGGTGGGCTACGCTTCGCTTTGAGCCCACCCTACGACTACTGGCCACTGCTCACTGTTTTTAGGATTATTCGCTCCAACTCAATGAGAAATCGACGACGTTGGCGCCCGCCAGCGTTACTCTTTTCAATTCCGCCCAACTGTCGATTCGTTTAAGCCACCCCCAAATATACCGGGGCCGGAAATAAAACTCGCGGTAGACGCGGCGGATATCGCGGGTCAGGTCTTCATTGGTCAGGTCGGTGAAAAATTGGTTGAAAAAGGAGTCGCTGTGCAGACGGCTGATATCCATCTGGCTGCCGTCGCCGATTTCTGGGTAAACCTCTTTTACTTCGTCGAAGAGATGGGTTCCAGGATAGGGCGTCGTGATTCCGAAGGTAATGATAGTGGGATCGATCTCTTTAACGAACTGGATGGATTGGTTGATCGTCTCTTTGGTTTCGCCCGGGCTGCCGATCATGCAATGGGCGTGCGTATCGATTTTGAACTCGTGGCATAACTTGAAAGCCTGCCGCGTCTCTTCCACTGTAATGTCCTTGCGTACGTTATCTAAAATTTCCTGCACGCCCGATTCCACGCCGAAGCGGATCAGGTGACAGCCCGCATCCTTCATGATTTTGAGCATTTCCGCGTCGATATTGTTCACTCGCGAACTGCAAATCCACGTAAGATCGATGCCCCGATCTTTAATCCCGCTGCAAATCTCCAACACTCGTTTTTTGGAGGCGGTAAAGAGTTCGTCGCGAAAAAAAATCTCCTTGTAGCCCAGGTTCTGGCAATATTCCATCTCTTCCAGCACTTTTTCGGCGCTGCGGAATCGCACTTTCTCGCCGTAGAAGCCGGGAGACGTGCAGTAGGTGCATTTCGCCGTGCATCCCCGCGTCGTAAACATCGTCGTAAAGGGCATTCTTTTGACGATGGGATTGAAATAATCGATGTTCTGCGGCAGAAGCGTGCGATTGGCGATAGGAAGTTCGTCGAGGTTTTTAATCATTTCGGCGGGAGGATTGATGACGGCTTGGCCATCGGCGTTCTTATAACCGATTCCTCTTACGTTTTTAAACGCTTCTCCTCCTGCTTCCAGCGCCGCCAGCAGGTTTTTCAGCGTATGTTCCTGTTCTTTCATCACGATAAAATCGATGCCCCGCCGCGCCAGCGTCGCCTGGGGCATAAACGTCGGCTGCGATCCCATGACGATGGAGGTCATTTTCGGATTCGCTTGCTTCAGATCGAAGAGGATTTCCGCGTCTTCCTGAATCGTCATCGTGGAAGTGAGCATGGTGCAAACGTCGTATTGTTCTTTATCTACGATCGTTTTGATTTCATTGATCGAATATCGCAATCCGGCGCCGTCGAGCAGATGGGCGTCATGCCCGCTTTCCCGCAATACGGTGGTTACCAGCAACTGCGATACGGGCGGAAACTGGATGCCCGCGATTCGCTTCCCTTTACACCAGCACCCATAGACCAAATCGCGCGCTACGTTTTTGCTATGCTTGCTTGGAGGAATGAGCGTCAATACTTTCATCGGTTCCTCTTCTCCTTATTTAGGGCATCCTCCCAAGAGTATTGCCGGATTACAGATATGTCCACCTAATTAATAAATAATATAATATATAAAATTTATTTATTGTCACGGGGATTTTCTTTTTTTTCCTTGCAGTATGGAAAAATCGTTACATGCAAATTGGACGAATCCCCCCAGATTTTTGTTGGATTTGAATTACCTATGTCCTGATTATGGCGATTTTTTTGAATTTAGCAAGAGAAAAGGAGGAAGAAATAGTGGAACGATTGGAACAGAAAGGAATCGTTTCTTATTGATTACCATCGGTAGGAAATTTGATATTACTAAACGTTTATTTGCCGGTTCATTCCTCCCGCTTCCCCTGCGATACGATCAAATCGGCTAAGAGACCCATAACGCCGATCAGGATTCCTCCTAAAATCAATAGGATATCGCCTTCTTCGATTTTGAATTTCATGACGGCGTCGAATGCTCCTCTTCCCGCACCCAGCAGAAACAGCAATAGGCTTAGCGGCATGAACACGCGCAAGGGATTGAAATACATCACCATACGCACGACCGTGGCCAGATATTTGCTCGTGTCCTTGATGGGATGGAATTTCGATTGGCCGATGCGTTTGTGATATTGCGTAGGGATCCAGGTTACGGCGAAGCCGTTGCAGAGAAATGCGAGCGTCATCGTAGTAACGCAGGAAAAACCTTCCGGCATAACCCATAAGTATTTCATCATTACCGATTTTTTGAATGCTTTTAGCCCCGTATTTAAATCGGGGATGGCGACGCCGGAGAGATAGACGGCGAGTTGGCGGATGAACCATTTCGCCGGGACGCGCAACGCCTTCATCGTACCCTCTTCCGAAGTCCTCGCTCCGTTGACCTGGTCCCAATCGGGAAACATTTTTAGCATTTTGGGGATGTCGGCGGCGGTGTAGGTTCCATCCGCGTCCAGCATGACGATGATTTCCCCCTCGGCGGCGCGGATGCCGGTCTTGCGCGAGGCGCCGGAGCCGCCGTTTCGCTTGCGCTCGATGACTCGTGCGCCCTTATCCTTGGCGATGCGGGCGCTGGCATCGGCGGAAAGATCGTCGACGACGAGAATTTCGTAGGCGTACTCTGTTTGAGCCATCGCATCCCGAACATCGTCGATGACTTTGCCGATCGCTTTTTCTTCGTTATAGCAGGGAATCACGATGCTGACGTCTACAAAGCGCTCGTTGCTGATTATTTCCGGCATGAGATATTCATCCTTTATGGATTTCCAAATCTTTTGCTCTTCTCTTCTGAAACATCATCAGAAGGAGTCGGTGAGCTACGCTGCGCTTAGAACTCACCCTACGAATTTGGCTCATCAGGAGATTCGCCTTCCCCTATCGGAAGATTCGCCTTCCCTTGATTCGCGTTCAAACAAAAAGGGAGGGCGAGGCTCCTGCCGAGCCGGGGTTATTCAAACGTATTTCTTCCTGTCATCGCCGCGATTCTTGTCCTTTGGCATTCTTGGCCTAGTCGGGCGAGAGATCAAGAAGCGCAATGGATGGCGGCGGGAATTAATCTACTTCGCCTGATGGTTCGACTTCCCGGCGTTTGCGGCAATCTCCTCACCGGCGATCTTATGAGGAAGAGTTGCAACGCTCCGTTTCCAAATATAAGCCAGCGCTTTGCGCCAATTTCTCAACGTTGTTCTCGCGACGCCCTTCTTCCAATGGCGCCGGGGAATCAGGGCGGGACAATCCAGGTAGATCGCGCCGCCCGTCCGCCGCATCCGCAGAGACAATTCCATGTCTTCCATCGCTTCTTGATTGGGAAATCCCCCAACGGACGTCAATTTATCGGGGCGGAAAAATTGCGCCTGATCTCCATATGGGATTTGCCAATGCTTTGCCCGAAGCCGGTTTCCCCATTCCAGCAGCCGGAATTTCCATCCACTTCCTTCGATTCGATGGCCGAACGATCCGCCGGCGCAGAATGGATTCGCTTGCAGAGCTTCCATGAGTTTTTGCCGGGCGTCAGGGGGAAGAAGCGTATCCGCATGGACAATCAAAATCGCTTCGAATCTCTCTCCCGTTTTGAGAAGCTCGTTTACGCCAGCGGCGGCCGCCCATCCCCGCGCCGGGGTTTCGGCGCGTACGATTTCTACGCCGTCCCTTTCCGCTTTTTCGCCCGTCGCGTCGGAGGATCCCGCGTCAACGACGATAATCCGGTCTCCCGCTGCACGAAACGATTGCAGGTGGTTCAAGCAGATTTGGATGGTCTCTTCTTCGTTGTAAGCGGGGACGACCAAGCCGAATCGTTCCATCAATTCTTTTTCCCCGTCCTATTGTTGGATTTCGATAAGAATGCAAGCGTTGTAATTACGAAGCGAATTATACAGTGAATAATTTTCCGCTTTAGTCCCTTTGCTCTTAAGCGATAATTTATAGAAACCGATTAATGCGATAGAGCCGCTGTTCCCTAGTCCAGTTTCAGGCTAAAATAAAATGCGGCGAATGAAAATTCGCGTTTGCATTGAAAGATGGAACGACTGTGGTTGAGATAGATAGTTACTATCCTCGAATTGGATTGCGGATAAACCTATGGATGCCCGGTTGCCGGCTCGGAATCGAAAGTCTGAATTTCAATTGGTACTGGAATTTATCGGTTACCGGAATCTAATCATTCTGGGCCTCATCGGCAGTTTTTATTTCGGTTCCGGCGTAAAAAATTTCCTCGACGGCCAACCTATCAGTCGATCCTTCAATCCCTACTACGCGCTTCATTTCCATGACGGAGGCCGGCTCGCCGAGTCATTTTATGATGCGGCTGTGGCTTGGATGGGCAGAAAAATCCAAGAAAGCAAAGATTATCTAAACAATCAATGGGATAAATTCCAGGTTCATTTTCAAACCCGAATCGCTCCCTTTCTGCATACTCATCCTCTTCTCGGCTTTCTTCTCATCATTGGCGTCGGTTTTGTCATCACCATTGTTCTTTTCTCTCTTGCGCTTTTTATCGTAAGAAAGACGATTTCCCTCATTCCTTCCTCCTATACCAGCCCCCTCCTGCCGAATCGAGGCGAACGAGAAGAGGAGATATGGTCGTTCGATCCGCAGAAAAAGCCGACGGACGAACAAATGAAGAAAACGATCCGCAATCTTGAAAAACATGTTCACCTGGCTCCGGCGCTCGGCGGCATCGTTCCTGACGGCGCCGATAAATCGATCAGGGATATTGCGAAAAAAAATCATGGCGTCGATTTGAATTACCGTTGCGCCATCTATGTGATGGGACCGATTAAAGGCATGAAACTCGACAATAGTTACGATATTCCCCTGGCTTTGGACCAGATCAAAAAGATCGCCCAAATCATGGGTCGAGCCGCTTCCTATGAAACCCTTCCTATGGATATGGTCATACTCCGCACGAGAAAAGGGAAAACCAAATGGGAACTGGAACCGAGGTCATCCGCTATCAACCTAGGCAAATCCTATCCCGTAAAAGCGATCGAACAGGTCATGACTAAAAACCGCAAGTATTTCATCTGGGATGCGCGGGCCAAAAAATCGAATACGGGTTATGGCGGAGCGGTTCAGAAAGTCTCCGAACCTGAGGCGTCCGCAGCGCAAACCGCTGAGGTTGGGGCCGCCGAGAAAAACGCTTGATTCCCCCCGCCGAGAAAGAAGCTTCTACGCCTCTCCTAAACGATTTTTCAGATGGGCTGTAAGACGCTTATTCCTGTGGCATGATAGTAATGGTTGCGTAATATGAGAATATAATTGACATCCCATTTTCTCCTCTCTTCTCTCCGTACGGCAATTGATGATATGTTTTATATACAATATAGTAGAGGAGAATGCTATATACTGGTTTGGGTGGAGATCGGCTTTTATCCAGTCGTAAATCCGGCTATAAGGAAATCGAGGAGAAATCGTCATGCATACGAAAAAAAACCGCAGAGATTTTATGCGTAAAGCCGCCGAGACCGGCCTAGGCGTCGCGGCGATAACCAGTCTGGCTTCGCCTAGGGCGTTGGGCGCCAACGAGCGTCTTCGCATTGGGGGCATTGGAGCAGGCGACCGCGGACAAGACCGTCTTCGCACCGCCAAGCGGTTGGGGGCGGAGATCGCGGCGCTTGCCGACGTGAATGACGCCATGCTCGACCTCTGCGATTCCAAACTGGAGCAAAAAACGGATCGCTATCGGGATTACAAGGAACTCCTGGCGCGGGAGGATATCGACGGCGTCATCATAGCCGCTCCCGACCATTGGCATCACGACATGCTTATCGACTCCATCGCCGCCAAGAAGGACATTTACGCCGAAAAGCCTCTATCCCGCACTATCGAGGAAGGCCAGAATATGGTGAAGGCCGTGAAGGCTTCCGACTGCATTGTTCAGGTGGGCAACCATCGCCGCAGCGGCAAACATTGGGCGATCGCCCATGACATCGTCGCGTCGGGCAAGATCGGCGATATCAAATGGGTGCGCACATGGGATTGCCGCTATCGGCTCGACGATCCTTACCAAAGACGAGCGCTCGACAAAAAACTCTTCGATCCCAAGCGCATCGATTGGGATCGTTTCTTGGGAAAGGCTCCCCAAATTCCCTTCGACGCCGAGCGCTGCTCCGCCTGGCGTTGGTTCTGGGATTACGCTGGCGGTCTCATGACTGATATCGGCCCGCATATGCTCGACGTGGCCATGTGGATCACCGATTGCGCCGGTCCCGCCCGCGTCGTCTGCAACGGCGGCAATTATCATTACCCCCGCTGGGAAACTCCCGACAACGTCCATGCCATTCTGGATTGCGAAACCTTCGCCATCGTCTTCGACGTTCAATTTATGAACGGCTACGAAGGCGACGGCGCCGCTTTCTATGGAACCAAGGGCAGTCTAATCCAGGAACGCGACGGAACTTTCAATATCTACGATACGGACAACAACGTCATCGACTCCATCGAAAGCAGCGACGAGGGAACGGCGCACATGCAGAACTTCTTCGATTGCATCCGCTCCCGCAAACAGCCCAATTCACCCGCCGAGATGGGGCATCGAGTCATCATCGGCGCCCACCTCGCCAATATCTCCTATCGGAGCGGAAAACGGGTGGAATGGGATCCCCGGAACGAGCGGTTTTTGTGAGATGAGGCTCTTGCAATAGTAATAAAATCCGCTTTTAAATTCTCCCCCCAAGATTGGGGGGAGTTAGAGGGGGGTTGATTTTGTTGGGCTTAACGCAACCCCCTCCTAACCTCCCCCAAGCTTGGAGGAGGGAAAAAGGAATTTTGAAAGAGGCTTATATGGTATTGAGAAAATTATGAAGAAAGCCGGACAGGCGCCGTTTTCCTTGCGAATTCGGCGCCTATCGTTATTTTTCTATAATAAATCGATGTTTTTGTCTTCCAGCGTTTTTTCCAATTTTTGAATAATAGCGAGTAGAGCGTTGATATCCTGCTTAAGAGCGTTGTGAACGGTTACCAAACCCAATTGCACGTGGGCGGCGGCTTCTACGATTTTATCCAACACTTCGTCTTGCGGAGCGTTTCTACGAATATTTTCGATTACGTCTTCCAAGTGGATCAAGACGAGTTTGTTGGTCTCGTACATTTCCGATAGGGAAGTCATGGAATTGCTGAAGACAAGCGTGGGGAATTCGTTGCTGGCGACGCGTTCGGAAATGACCTGGATTTCGGTTAACATTTCATCCAGCGCTTTATCTCGTAGAAAGCGTTTTTGGGACATAGATCGCTCCGTAGGTTTTTGTTTTTTCAATTATAGGACTTATTTTATATTTAACAATAAAATAATTCACTTTTAACAATTCATTTTTTCTATAAGAGATGCGAGTTCTTTTCAAAGAACTCTACTCGTTTTGGAATTGGAGGGAATAGGCGGCTTACTATGAATGGCGTAAAAAACATTATTTTCGATTTGGGCGGAGTCTTAGTGACTTACAATCCCAAGGCTTTTCTGGAGGCATTGATCGAAGACCAGGACGAGCGCGAATGGTGTTATCGCCATATCGTCCGCGGGCCGGAGTGGGTGGAATTGGACCGAGGAACGTTGACGATCGAAGAAGCGAAACGAATTTTCATAAGCCGCAATCCCCGCATGAACCAAGTTATAGAAACGCTATTCGAGCACTGGATCGATTTTTTCGATCTTATCGAGCCAACGGTGCGTTTGTTGAAATTATTGAAATCCCAAGGTTATGGCGTTTATCTTCTCTCCAACTTTATCAAGGAATATTTTCCGGCCATTCGTTCCCGCTATTCTTTTTTCGACGAATTCGACGGCATGGTCGTTTCCAGCGAAGCGGGTTGCGTTAAGCCGGAGAAGGAAATCTACCTTCTCACCCTGCGGAAATTTTCCCTCTCTCCCGATTCTTGCCTCTTCATCGACGACTATCCCGCCAACGTCGAAGCCGCCGAGGCCGCCGGGATTCCCTCGATACTGTATAAAAATCCAGAACAATTGGAAGAAGAGTTGCGGCGCTGGAATTTGTTGAAATAACTCCGAAAAACGGTTGCTTTTTTTTGACGCGCCTTCCTTGCGTATGGTAAGATGCGGAAACTAAAAACTCAGGCGGAACGCGTCCGTTTCCGCCTCCAGCGGGAGATAGAAAAATGGATGAAATGAACCGTAGACAATTCGTTAAAATCGGCGCCGGTTTGGGCGCCGCGACGGGAACGCCTTTGGTTTTTGCGGAAGAAGAAGCGAAAAGCGAATCGAAGGACATGATTTATAGGGAACTGGGCGATACGAAATTAAAAGTCTCGGCCGTCAGTTTGGGCACGTATGGCTTCTCGAATTCGGGATTGCTGGAACGGGCGCTGGATAAGGGCATCAATTTCATCTGTACTGCAGCCGAATACCAGAACGGCGTTGCCGAAGAATCTATCGGCAAGGTGGCCAAAAAACGCCGCAAGGATATGGTTATCATGACCGGCTGGAGCTGCCGCCCCAATTCCACCAAGCAGGAACTGATCGCCTCGCTTGACGCCAGTCTCAAACGCTTGAGTACAGATTATGTAGATATCGTCAAAACCCACAATCTCGATAAGGCCGCGCTTCTCGACAATGAAGCCCAGTTTGAAGCCTTTGAGGAGGCCAAGAAAACGGGCAAGGTTGGTTTTTTGGGACTGTCGAATCATAACGCCGATATCATCGATGTTTTGCAAGCGGTTTTGAAGAAGAAGAAATTTCATGTTCTTCAATGCAAATTCAATTTCATGGAATATGAAAAGCAGATGAAAATTTTCGACGAGGCCGAGAAATTAGGAATCGGAATCGTCGCTTTCAAGGTCCGCGCGGGCAAGCGGGAAAATGAAATAAAGGAACTGGAAAACAAGGGCCTTCAAGTACGGCAGGCCGCCATCCGCTGGGCTTTGAACGATAAACGAATCGCCAGCGTCTGCATGGGCTTTACCAATTTCGATCAAATCGACGAATACCGCGAGGCCGTCATGAAAAAACTGAGCCGTTCCGATGAAGAAGCGTTAAGGCTCTACGCCCAGGCCGTCGATCGCTCCTATTGCCGCAATTGTTCCACATGCGAAGCCTATTGCCCCAACCAGGTCGCTGTCGCCGAGATCATGCGATATTCCATGTATTTCAAATATTATAAAATGGAAAAAGAGGCCATGCGCCTTTATTCCGCCTTGCCGCCGGATCGAGCCGCCGATCCCTGCGCCGGTTGCGGCGGCTTTTGCGAGCAGGGCTGCCCCTATGGCCGCCCCGTTCGGACGGGTTTATTGGAAGCGAGGGAGATGCTGACGTGATGCGGAGTTGTGCTTTTCTTGTTTTTTCCATGATCGTTTTCGTTCCTGCAGGCTATTCGCAGGATATTTCATCCTCGGCGGAGAAAAGCAAGGTTATGGATATTCTTCCTGCCTCCGATTTTATGCCGGGATGGAATTTCGAGGATAAACCGGAGTTTTACCAACCCGATGCGCTCTATGAACATGTTGATGGCGAAGCGCCCTTGTATCTGTCGTACGGATTTCGCGGCCTGGCCTATGCCCGTTACGCCGATTCCCAAGATGCGGAAAACTCCATCGCCGTGGAAATCTTCGACATGGGCGATTTGGAAGGCGGCTTCGGCGTCTATTCCTCTCATCGCCATCCTACGGAACGCTTCGCTTTGTATGGGACGCAGGGCTATCGTTCGGGCGCGCTCCTAATTGCCTGGAAAGGGCCGTATTTCATTTCCATGCTGGGAGACGAGGATAACGCTATAACGGCGGATGCGCTGGAACGATCGGTTCGGGAAATCGTCAAAAAAATCCCCGGCGATGATGCTTATCCCGATTTTCTTAAACGGCTTCCCTTGAAAAATCGCATTCCCAATTCGGAGAAATTCATCGCCAAGGATTACTTGGGATGGAAATTCTTCCGCCGCGCAGTCGAAGCCAAATATGTTGTGGAATCGGTCACTCCAACGGTATTCGTAGTTCTATGCCCCGATGCCGATCAAGCGAAGGGAGCCTACGCCGAATTCGTCAAGACGATATCTGGGCAAGCTGGACTTAAAGAGGACGAGCAGGAAGGCGTGAAAAGCGTTTGGTTGAAGGACCCCTATCTGGGCGGAGTCTCCGCCTCGCAGGAAAACGATTGCGTCATCGGCGTCATCTCTCCGCAAGACGATTTGTCCGAAAGCGGACGCAAGGAGCTGATGGAGCAATGCCGCCTGGCTATACGTTCTTTGCAGAAAAAAGAATGAGAAGGCTTCGGCGGCGGCCTATGGCCGAATCGGCGGAAATGGCGGGCGCCGTTTGAGAAACAAGCGGCGCCCGTTTTTACTCGTATTTAACCTTTTTAAGACTCTTTATAATCCTAAAAACGGCAGTTGGCAATTTGTTTGAGATTATTAATCCTTGTTTTTAATAATGATGCGTAATAACATCCTAATCACCCAAAAGGTGAGCGGAATGTATTTCGTAACTTGCTTAATTTATTTAACTTATCACTCGTCAATTGTCACTTATTACTGTTGGACGAAGCGGCTACGCCGCAGAGTTTTGCGTGGCCGGATTTTCTAGTTGAATAATTACCTTGTTAAATTTTTCGAGTTGTCATGTATTCTTACTGAGAAGGCGGATTCTCAAATCCTGCCAACCATTCAATTGACTCAGGAGGAAGATCATGACTCCCTTACGCCGTCGGATGATCGAAGACATGAATTTAGCCGGACTCAGCCAAGGAACTCAAAAAGAATATATTCGCATGGTTTCGGCTTTTGCCCAGCAATTCGGTTGTTCGCCTGAACGGATCGAAGAAGAGCTGGTTCGGATTTACTTTCTGGATCTTCGCGACAATAAAAAAGTCGCCCTTGGAACGTTTCAGGTGCCTTACAGCGCCCTGAAATTTCTCTATCAGACCACGTTGAACTACGGCGGCTGCCCAGGATTTCTTAGATTGCGTCGAGTTTTTGGGCTTCGTTCATGGTTATTGTCGCCTCGTTCGCCTTAGCAGGAGACCAACTTTCTCGATCTCCTACCATCGGCCATTTTTTACGAGGATGACATTTTCACTGTGGCGTTAGACCCTGACATTTTCACTGTGGCGTAACACCTCTATTTTTCATAGTAGACGAATGGTTATTCTTGGTTTAAGATAGGAAGCCTTTTGGTCGGGTGGCAAAAGCAAGGCCGGGTGGCAAGGGCAGGTTTTTTTCTGCCCTTGAGTGATATTTGAAGGATGACCTCCTGCGGCGCACCCTTGCATCTCAATATAAATCTAACGTGCTTTAAGGAAATATATTATGCGCTCGTTATGGATGGCTTCATTTGTTTTCTTTTTGCTTTTTCCCGTATTTTACTGGGCGCAGGATGCTAAAGCGCCTTCGCCGGACGGCGCGCAAAGAATGCGAAAAGCCGCCTCCAGCACGCTGGCGCCGGTCTATGAGCCGTTGGCGGAATGGCTTGTCGATAAGTTCGATCTGATAGAAAAAGAGGGGATCGGCGTCGATGTGGGCGGCGGTCCTGGAACGTTGATTATCGAACTGGCTAAGCGGACGAAAATGCACTGGATCAACGCGGACATCAATCCCAATCATTTCCCATTCTTTTTCGCGGCGGCGGATAAAGCGGGATTGGGCGGGCGGGTCAGCGCTTTGTTCGCAGACGTTCAACATCTGCCGTTGCGGGACGATTACGCCGATTTCGCCATCTCGCGGGGATCGTTTCCTTTTTGGGAAAATAAACAGGCGGGATTCGCCGAAATCCTGCGCGTTCTCAAGCCGGGATGCGCGGCGTATATCGGACGCGGATTTTCGGAGAATCTGCCCGTGGAGACAGCGAAACAAGTCCGGGACAAGCAAAACCAGAACGGCAAGGGCTTGAAATACGACCTTAACGAGACGGAATCGGAGTTGCGGGGGATTATGAAAACGTTGGGGATCGAGAATTTTATCATCCACAGACCAAAACCGTCGGGAAGCGAAGGCGTGAATTACGGCATATGGGTTGAGTTCAGAAAATCATCCGCTAACAATCCGGAGAAATAATAAGAGCATCCAGAGGCTCTTGCAAAATTAATAAAATCCGCTTTTAAATTCTCCCCCCAAGCTTGGGGGGAGTTAGAGGGGGGTTGATTATGTTAGACTTAAAGCAACCCCCTCCTAACCTCCCCCAAGCATGGGGGA
>JBFMBP010000104.1 GCA_040755155.1 Candidatus Omnitrophota bacterium
TTAAGGATTTGCCTTCCCATCCCGAACTTCCCGATCCGTTAACCATGTTCGACGGAACGCCGGTCAAAACCAAAGAGCAATGGTTCGAGCAGCGCCGCCCCGAACTGAAAAAATTATTCCAACATTATATGTACGGCTACGCGCCGGAGCCGCCTAAAATTTCCGCCCAAGTAACGAAAACCGACCCCGCCGCCTTCGACGGCAAGGCGACGTTGAAAGAGGTGGAAATCCGATTTACTGAGTTGCCGGAAAATGCTCCCCGCATTCATCTGGTGCTTTTCGTCCCCAATCGGAAAAAAGGTCCCTTCCCCGTTTTTCTGGGATTGAACGATTTGGGCAATCAGGTTGTTGCGCCTGTTTCCAGTTTGACCATCGATAGCAGCGTCGAATTGGACGAACGCCTCAAAAAAGCGAACGCCGCCGCCCGCGGCAGCCAGACGGATTTCTGGCGCGTGGAAAACAGCCTTGATCGCGGATACGCCTTCGCCACTTTCTATCAAGGCGACATCGATCACGATAAGAACGACTTCACGGACGGCATCCATCCCTTTTATCCCAACTTGCCCGGCCCTCAAGAAGCTCGCTGGGGAACGATCGCCGCTTGGGCCTGGGGCTTGCAGCGCGGTGTGGATTATCTCTCAACGGATACCGATATCGATAAGACGAAAATCTGCTTGATCGGCCATTCCCGCCGCGGCAAGACGGCTTTGCTGGCCGCCGCTTTCGACGAACGAGTCGCCATCGCCGTTCCTCATCAATCTGGAACCGGCGGCTGCGCCCTCAGCCGCAACAACAACCAGGAAACCGTAGAGCGCATCAACCGCGTTTTCCCCCATTGGTTCAACGATATTTTTCCCCAATTCAACAACAACGAAGACAAATTGCCCTTCGATCAGCATCTGCTGATGGCGCTCATCGCTCCCCGAGCTTTGATGGATACGGCGGGACTTCAAGACGAATGGGCTAATTACGAAAACGCCTTGAAATCGCTAAAGGCGGCGGATAAGGTATACAAATTTCTCGGTTGCCAAGGATTGGTCGGAAATGGCGTCATTGAAGGAGACGCCCCGATTGCAACGGATAATGTTGGAGAAATCCTGCAATACCGCCGCGACGAAAAGCATACGCTGAACCTCGGCTATTGGGATAAAATCCTCGATTTCGCCGACGTCTATTTTCAAAAGCGGGAAAAGACGAAGTGATGAATGATGAATAATTATATTCGTAGAGTAGGCTCAAAGCGAAGCGCAGCCCACCACGTCCTAAAGAAAAATGATTGAGAAGCCTTGGCTCGGCGGGAGCCTCGCCCTCCCTTCTTGTTTGAATGCGAATCCAGGGAGGGCGAATCTCCTGATGAGCCAGATTCGTAAGGTGGGCTCAACGCGAAGCGCAGCCCACCTAATTACTTTTCCCTCCGCTTCGTAAAAAAAATGTCATAGTTATTCCCTTTCCGCGTTAAGGATGTATAAAATACATTTCGCATCCCTTTATAGAAAGGGATGACGCTAATCGAAGGAGAATAAGTAAATGAATCACGCGTACGGCGCATCGTCATTCTTACGCATGGGATTGGTTGCAGTCTTGCTAACGATCCTGTCGGTCCCGTCATTGACGGCGGTGGAATTGCCGTTGGTTACGGAAGAAGGCATCATCGCGGGAGAAATGAACATCGAATTTCAAACGCGAACATCCCGCGACCTTACCGGTAAACTGGCGGAAGGATCCCCCGCCGAAAACACAAAAGATAAATACGAGTTCGCTTTGAACGTCGCTAAAACCACGGAATTCTCAGGCTCTATCACCCGCCAGCCCCGTTTGTTCAGCAAAATGTTGGGCCGTGAAAAACAACCGGCGGAATTGCAATACGACGTTACCTTGTCCGTCCGTAATCCCTCCAATTTGGATCAGAAGAGAAGCGTGGGCAAATGGGTCGGCCTCGTCCCCGTCGACGATAAAGGCGTCTATCGCCTGGACGGCGGAAGCGCGAAGGGCAGCCCGCTGCGCATGGCTATCGACTCTATCGGTTCCGCCCAAGGATTTACGGAAAATTTCGGCGGCCAATTGGCCGGAAAAACTTCGGAGAAAAAGGGCCTTGTTCCTTATACCTTCTCCCGGCTGATTGCTGGTAAAAAAGTCGATATTCAAGTGAAAAACAGCGATCCCATGCGCTTCGAGAACATCGTTCTCGCCGCTGGTCCGGCAAAAAGTTACCCCAAAACCGCCGTCAACGGCCGCTTGGATTACGATTACGAAACCGGCAACTGGTACACCGACGGCATCCGCTTCCGCTATTCGCTGGAGGGCGCGGATTGCGAGGACGTCGTGACGGGATCGATCAAATGGGTGGAAGATCCCAACCGCGATCAAAACGGAAAAGGAAAATACGAATTCAACCTGCGCTTCAACGAAGATAAAAATCAGTCGGCCACCAGCGAAAGCGACGTCTTCAAAGGCGGCGCCAGCAACGAAGAGGCGTTCTTCTTCGTCGACAATACCGTCCCCAGCCTGACGGGAACCATCGAATACGCCGATCAGATGATTCCGGGAAAAGACCTTCCCGCCAGCAGCAAGATTACCTACAAACTGAACGCCAACAAACTGACCAAACAACAAGTCGTCAATTTCGTCAAACTATGGCTGATCTGCGTCGGACCTACAAACGACGAATGAAAACGGCTTGTCAAGACGCCATTATTACGAACGAATAACCAGCCGCTAAAGCGAACGCCCCTTCGGAATTCATCCCGATGGGGCGTTTCATTGAAATTCTTTCTCTCATCATCCTAAAAACGGCAGTTGGCAATTTGTTTGAGAATATTAATCCTCCTTGGTTCTTCTCCAAATTATATGGGTGAAGGAATAGGGATACCCGGAAAAGCGGCTCGAAGTTTCAAGGCAAAATAGTCTATATCATGTTACCCTAAAGCGATCCGTTTAATGACTTTGGCTTTGTTGTTGATCGCTTTCAATAAGGAAGAATGGATCGGATAAAGGAAGTTCGCCGCTATCCCTTCCCAATGCTTCCTGAGCATACGGGCGAATTTCTTCAATGGCTCGATTTTCGAATAGATCGCCCGGCGATACCAGTCCCGGAAATAGGTCTCGGCCCATTGCGGAGACCGGTAGTCCCACAGCGGCTTCAAATCCTTATTCGAAACATGCACGGCGTTGATCGGTTTGTTCAGCGCCAGTAACTCCGAGAGTCGAATGCGCTTTTTTCCCCGCACTTTCGCGCGATTTCTCAGGAGAAGATAGCGCGAGCCTTTAATGACTTCCCGCGTCTTCATGGAGGCCCGCTTGAATTCTCGGCGACGCACTTGATCGACGACTTGGGCCATGCGGGAAAGAATATGGAACTTGTCGAACACGAGGCGTGCTTGCGGACAATGCTTTTTCGTGGCTTTCATAAAAGCCGGCCACATGTCCATGGCCACCGCTTCGATTTGGCGGCAGCGCTTCTTCCCCAGCTTTCGGTAAAACCGATTCAAGGCTTTTTCCGCCCAGCCATTCTCCACTTACACCACGCGCTTTGTAATAAAGTCGACGATCACCGTCACGCAACTATGTCCCTTCTTGATCGCCAATTCGTCGATCGCAACCTTCGCAAGCCGTCGTAATTCGGCGAATTCAGCCGCTTCTCCAACGTTTGCTTGTCGATTCGCTTCACCGCCTTCCAATCCATGTCGAGAAATCGCGCTACGGCCTTCACCGACGCTAACTCGCAAAGACGCGCTACCTATTCTTCAAACCGCATCGTGCTTCTCCCATAGGGAGGCAGCCAGTCCAGACGCTCCGTCTTCACTCCGCAATGAGGACATTCCACCCGTACTTGAAAGAACACGAGATACACATCCCATTTCCCGAACGGAAGATCGCGCACGTGGGGGAAGGTCATGACAAGGGAGGCGTGGAGAGCCGCGGCAAAGGCATTCGCCTGCAGCATCTCACCCCGATTCCGCAAGGCGAATCGTTGGCGGAGATTTCCCAAGCGTTGCTCGCAAGGATGGAGAAAGCGTTCGCCGTCAAGAAGGATGCCCAAGGCCAGAGCGTAATCGGGAAGATCGAAGAAGAGCGCCGCCATCTGCGCGCTTTGCCGCTTCGTCCGTTCGATCCCAGCCGCCTGGTTCTGGTCTCCATGAGCAGTCAATCGACCGTGCGCCTGGAAGGAGCCTTGTATTCGTTTCCATCGCATTGGGCGCGGCTTGACGCGGCGGCGTATGTGGGAGTCGACCAGGCGCGCATCGTACGCCGGGGCGAAACCATGACCTATCCCAAGAAACGCCGGGGCGAGAAGCAGATTTGCTACCGCCATTATTTGCGCGAGCTGACACGTAAGCCGCAAGTCGCTCCCGAGTTGATGACGGAGTTGGGGGAGCTGTTCCAGCGTTTATGGAAACTATTTGAGGAGATGCACTGTGGCAAAGAGACGGGCCGGGTAATAGCCAAGGTGCTGCAAACCATTGTCGATCATTCGTTGTAAGAAGTGGAGAAAGCAGTTTAGAGCGCGTTGCAAGCCGATCGCGTGGATTTACTGGGCTTGGCGCGATTCAAGCGGGAAGCGGAATCGCGGACGGTTCCGGTTCCCGAAGCCTTGAAAGAATTCGTGATCGAGAAAGTGCAGGCCGCCGATTACGATTTTCTGTTGCGGGGAGGATGCCATGAACAATAGCGCTCTCCACGCCGTCATTCAGGAATACGGAAAAGAACGGAACGTCCCCGCGATCATGCGCCTGTATCCCGAAATCGCCCGCCTGGCGCGGGATGGGGAGTATCGGTACGAGGAGTTTCTCAAACAGGTGCTCGAAGCCGAGGCGGGAGAACGCCGCGGCCACTGCGCCGAGAAGCGGATTCGACAGGCACTCTTTCCAGACCGCAAAACGCTGGATCAAATTAATTGGACGGCGTTATGGGGAATCGCCAAACCGAATGTTCTCGAACTGGCTAGTTGCGAATACGTCGAACAAGGCCACGACGTCGTTCTGGCGGGACCGATCGGAACGGAAAAAACCCATCTGGCTATTGCGTTGGGCATGGAAGCCGCCCGCCGCCGCTACCGAGTGGCGTTCACCCGCGCTTCCGATCTCGTGCGGGATTTGATGGAGGCCAAAGACGAACGCACGCTGGGCCGCCTTCATCAACGCTGCTTGGGAGTCAGTCTCTTGATCGTCGACGAGCTAGGATTCACGCCCTTCGACAAGACGGAAGGGGAATTGCTTTTCAATCTTCTCGCCGACCGCTACGAACGCCGTTCCACAATCGTCACGACCAACCTTGATTTCGGCGAATGGGTGCAGGTCTTCAGCAGTGAAAAACTGGCCACGGCGCTGCTCTATCGCCTGATTCATCACGCCCAGATTCTCACGACCAAGGGAGCTTCGTACCGAACCCGGCGTAAAAGCGAGAAAAACGAGTGAGCGCTCCAACGGCGGGTTGTGGATCGCGCCGCGTCTGCCGCGGCCTGTGCACAAATGATCGAACCGCCTGAACGGCGGCCCTCCATTTGCGCACAGTCCACTTGGATAAGTCTTCGACTTACCCACAGCCGCTTGGATAACTGCGCCAACAACCGCGCAGTTATCCACACGCTCCACAACCATGCGGATACCGAAAAATCATCGATTCTCTTTGAAAAAAAAACTTGCAATAAGAATTCTGGAAGAGTAAAACATCACTGGGGTGGGTCAAAAACCAATCGTTGCCCTGGGTCAATTTCCAACCGTTGCCAACAGAAACCGCCGGTTGCCTTCGAGAATACCTGGAAGAACAAGGGATTGATGCAAGAAAACCAGTCACCGTCTTCTTCAACCATCTGGGAACTCCACTTAGCCGATTTGGTATTCGCTACCTTCTGACCAAATATTTGCGAAAGGTCTATCCCCAACGACCCTCTCTGCAAAAGAAACGACTCCATCCCCATAGTCTGCGACACAGTTTGGCGATGCATTTGCTGAAATCCGGTGTGGACCTCTGTTCTATCGCTAATTGGTTGGGACATGTCAGTGTGGTTACCACGAACAAGTATGTAACTTTGGATTTAGATATGAAAAGACAAGCCCTCGCCAAAGCCCAACCTTTGGTTGAGACGACCGGGAATTCCAAATCGTGGAGGCAAGATCCCGATATCATCGCATGGTTGGAGTCTCTATGAATAGCTATTCCGGGAGAAAATTAATGTGGAGTTATTTGATGAAATACACCCACAGGAAGGAGAACAACTAAAATATCTTACCATTAATAAACACTCACCATTAGCGCAATATGAGGCGCTGGAAGTTCTTGAGACTCGGTTGACAGTCCGAATACGATGCGCATAAATTTGGGATCAGATTCGAGGCTTGAACCGTCATTTCGAGTAATGGAAAAATCTTCAAACCATCGTTCGATATTTTGAACCAGCGATTCGAACGATCCTTCCATCCAGTCGCGCACCATTACCCGGCCCGCTGCACCGGAAAGAGTTAAAGCATAATAGACGTTATTGGATAAATCAGTTCTTTTTCCGGTATGAATGGCTTGTAAAAGTTCTTTGGCTTTTTTTTGCGCGATTTGTTCTTCATTTTCTCCTGGATCAATGAGGATTTGAAAAGGATTTTCTTCTTCTGGTATGTGTGTTTTGAACCAGGGGACGACAAACGCCTCGCCAATCCTTTGCCCATGATTTTGGATCAATCCATTTAGAGAATTGCGATATTGGAATGCTTCGGCTTCTGAAACTGCGCAGTTCGAACCTTGTTGGAGACCATAGGAACAAAAAGCGTCTTTATCAAAACTGATTAGCCGATCTCCAGTCGCTAAACCGCCAACCGATGAAAGTCCCTTGATGGTTGGATTGGAGGTTAAAGGCTCTACGGATTGGCCGCTGAGAATGGAAATCATTCCATTTTTCTTGGATTCTTTTTCAAGGGAGGATCGAAATTCGCGCCAACAATTGTGCCATACATCCATTTCAACGGGAAACGGAATTCCAAATTCATTTTTTAATGCCAAAGTAATTGAGTCGCTTGGTTTGGCTTTAAGGTCATGAAATCTTTCGTTGATTTTGTTTATCGAATCTTGATCGGAGATTGTATGAGCAACCTTTTCAAAAAAGGGAAAGATTGAGGAAACTTCATGTAAATATTTAACAAAAAACGAATGTTTTTCTTTGGATTTTTTAATATTTTTCTCTTCTTCATCTTTTTTAATCAATAATGTGACAACCGAGGTGGTCTCGATTAAAAAATGGCATCGCGTTTCATTGCCGCCGACTAATTCAGGTTGAGAAAGATCTGGACATTTCTCGAATAATCTCCCTTTTCTTTTTTTGTCATTCGGATCGGCCAGATCTAGCGCCTCTAAAAAATCTCCTTCGTTGTCAAATACCATCGCCCAGCGGACAATTTTTGAAGTAAATCCCGGTTCGCTCTCTCCTTTAGGCAGATAATTCAGCATTTCTCTTTACCCCCTTGATTCGGTTTGCGTACGGCTTCGCTTTCGTAAGCGGGAACGGATAGAACGCCTTTTTCGACTATGGCGTGAAAAAAACTAATAAATTGCGGATAATCTTCTTTTCCCCGGCGAGGCATTGAGAGATCGAAAACGTCGTATAACATCCAACCGACGTCGCGATTGTCTTGAATCGGCGGCGGATTGTCGGCCTGTTTTTCATCTACTAGACGGAAATAAGCCGGAAATTCGCGGCAGCCGAAATAGGGTTGATAGAAACATTTCCCGTGTCTTGCGCGGCGTTGGAATTGAGGGGAGGCGCCGTTGAGGTTGGAGCCGCCAAATGGCTTCATTTAGGCGTACAATCGATAACGGACATCGCAAAGCGCCATTGTCTGCCGTTGAGTACGTCCTCTAGTTTCATCTTCGCCGTCCGCCCATATAGGTTCGGGTTCTTTGTTCCCTTCCATCCATTGTTTTACGGTTCGCTCGGCTGGTCCTTTGCCTTTCACTTCATTTCGTCGCAACGCGATGTATTTCGGCGGAGCGAGAATATCGATTTGTACAATCTGCCAGCGAAATTCAGGCTTCCAGTACACCGCCTCGAAGATGCCGCGAGCGGCGGAGGGGGTAATCACCGGATAACTAAACCGCTCGACTTTCATTTCGGGACAGGTGAAACAGGCGAAATCGCCCCAAACTTCCAAAATCTGCCTTTCGGATTGCATGATCGTTCTCCTTTCTATTCTCAGATCAAAAGTAAATCAGGTTGTTCGGGTCTTAATCCAAGCCGGTCGTCGTAATGGCTTTCTTTGGAATAAAAATACCAATCGGTCTCTTCCTGGCCATGATAGGAAATGGGAATGAGATAAGGATTCTTATCTGATGAATTTGTTTTATACAAATTAACTGTAAGCGGCCGGGATCGGCGTATCCAAGAAGCGGATAAGCCACTCTCCTCCGCTTCCGCTCTTAAAGAGCGGAATAAGTCGATACATCCGCCATAAGGCGCCAGAACATTAATTGTGTTTTGTTTGATGAGGCGGTATTCTTTAGCGATTTCAGGAAAATCACCCGTAAAAATCGCATTTTTTAAGCTCTCATTCATCGATTCGGGTTTCTTTAAATCGTAAAGCGTTCTGTAGTATTCCTCGAATAAACAGGGATCATCGATATCCATCCCCACTTCTCCTTTCTCTTTTAAAAGCATCCGAGTTACGCTAGCGGCTTGCTCGTAACCGCCAGGCGGATATTGGATTTTCCCATCGTTTTCGGGTAGAAATACAAACACTTCGCCCGACTCCCACAAACCATTTCGGTTACAGCGTCCCGCCGCCTGAGCGATGGCTTCCAACGGTCCCAAAGCGCGATATACAACAGGAAAATCGATATCCACGCCCGCTTCTACGCATTGAGTGGAGATCAAGCGGCATGGTTTCTTATCCTCCAGGCGTTGGCGGATGAGTTCTAGGGTATGCGTCCGATGCGCCGGACACATAGAAGTAGAAAGATGAAAGAGAGAGTTATCGCCGTCTTGATTCATTATCCCGATAAGTTCCCAGGCGTGACGCTTGACGTTGACAATGCACAAAACTTGTTTGTAAGTTAACAAATCTTCGGCGATTTGGCTGAAAGGCGCAGGCTTATCCAAATCCGGCCAGTGAACTTCGGTTCGTTTGCTGCGGGAAAAGAGATTAAGGTTGCAGGAAACAATCTCCTTCGGTTTCCATTCCGTATTTTTTCCATATTGATGGACGTATGGATTTAGATGATCGAACGCCGGTTGCGTTGCGGTAGCGAATACAATGCTGGATCCGAATCGAGTCGAGAGATGAGACAACGCCGATAAAGTCGGCAATACGATATCCAAGGGGAGCGTCTGCACCTCATCGAATAAAATGACGCTGCTCGCCAGGTTATGCAATTTCCGGCAGGCGAAAGGACGATTGGAGAATAACGATTGCAATAATTGAACGTGAGTCGTAATAATGATTGGCGCATCCCAATTCTCGGCAAGAAGACGGGAAAAATGGTTTTGCTGATCGCCGCGCGAGTTCGTCTCCTCGCCGGTTCCCGCCAAACTATGATCTTCCAATACGAATTCTTCGGGATAATCGGCGCCAAAGACCTTACGATAAATCTGGGCGGTTTGTTCGATGATAGTAAGGAAGGGGATAACGACAATGATTCGCCGCAAGCGGTTTTGAATGGCGTGACGAAGCGCAAACGCCAACATGGAAAGCGTTTTTCCCGAACCGGTTGGCGCGGATAGCGTCCATGTTCCTGCGGGGGAATCTGCGGCGCGAAGGCATTCTTTCCATAAATCATCGCGAATCCGCTGGATTTCAGAAGAGGAATCGGCTTTTGCTCTGACGCATTCAATCTGTTTCGATAATGCGTCAAACGCCTTTGGAGGCGTCCAAAGGCGGCCCGTTCCGGCGGAATTGCTTTCCTTCCCCATTGCGATTGAAATGCGCTTCCGTATCGAGAAAATCAGCGTCAACTAAACAGGAAAACAAAAGGCGAAGATCGAGTTCGAGGGGGATGCCAGACAGGGACATTTTATTTATATTTATTGTTGAATGAGTTGCCTCTGGAAAATCACTTTTAAACCGATTTAATAATATTTGAGTATTGGCTTCAGATAATTTAAGATTTAATGGATGTCTCTGCGCTAATTTTTCCTGATTGCACAAATTCCATAAATCGGGAAAAGGTTGCAAACCAAGGTGATGTCCTAAAATCGCAGACGATGAAAGTAATTCTTTGAAATCTTTTGCCGCTACATAAGCCCCCGCCGACCAATGGTCGATATGCTTCTCTTTTCCTTGCAGCCGTTTTTGAAAAAGGTCTCCATATTTTCCTACGTCGTGGAGCCATCCCGCCACGCGCGCCGAATCGATAAATGTCGGATCATGCGGCAGTGTTTCTTTGGCGAATGAAGCGCAAAGTTCGGATACGGATTTCAGGTGTTCTTTAAGCGGATGAGGCGGAAGGTTCGAATCGCGTTTAGGAGGAGTATGCGCTAAAATCGTATTCATCATTTTCTTCATTCATTTACTGTATAATACAACACCTGATCCACAATACCACACTTGATGTACTTGAATCATAGCATAGCCTGGTCAAGATAACTATGTTCCAGGAAGAATATGCAAATTTATCCAAGCAACTAAAATGCCATATACTATATATAATGCGTATATGCGTATAATTTCCTGATTTGTAAAGAGATAGTGAAATAATGGAGTTTTTTTATGAAAAGAATTAATATAGGAATAGATCAAATAATGACCTATAGCAATCATTTTTTGACTTGGGAATCGGACTTTTTATTTGTTTATCCATTAATTAATTCGATATCACAAATAACTTGCTCACAAATCAATTTCAAAACGCCTCTTCCGCCCGTTTCATAAACTCCTTCCGGTCGGAGTGAAGGTATCGGATAAACGCCGCCTGGTTGGAATGCCGGGCAAGATGCCGAGCATCATATCCGAAGCGTGCAAAAAGCCGCGTAGAAAACGTATGCTAATGTTTAACTTATTGATTTCGCTGGGATTGGAAGGATATGGAGCTAAGGGGGATCGAACCCCTGACCTCTTGACTGCCAGTCAAGCGCTCTCCCAGCTGAGCTACAGCCCCAATACGTAAGGAATCTTAGTAAATCCCCCGGAAAAATCAAGCGGCGCGGCGATGATTTCGCGAAGAAAGAAATAAACGGCTCGGCGGCGAAATTCATTCAAGGCTATGGTATAATTTCGGATTATTGAGGTTCTTGCAAAAATGGTATAATTTTCTTTTCAATTCTCCCCCCAAGCTTGGGGGGAGTTAGAGGCAATGTCGTTAAGTTAAGGATAGACTAATTCCTTAATCGAAAATATCAACAAATCTAATAGCATGAATTTGTTGAATTTAAAATCCCTCACCCTAACCCTCTCCCAGAGGGCGAGGGAATGGAATTTCGTCACGTTATGTCTTAACTTAATGACATTGGAGTTAGAGGGGGGTTGATTTTGTTAGACTTATCTCAACCCCCTCCTAATCTCCCCCAAGCTTGGGGGAGGAATAATATAGTTTTGCAAGAGGCTCTATTGTTAAAAATCAATGAAGGAAAGAGCCATAAATATGAAACAACGCGCCTTTACCTTGATCGAGTTGTTAATCGTCGTGGCCATCATTGGCATTCTCGCCGCCATCGCCGTTCCCAATTTTCTCAACGCCCAGACGCGGGCGCGGGTAGCGCGGGTCATGGGGGATCATCAGGCGCTCGACTTGGCGCTTCAAACCTATTGCCTCGATCATAACGATTTTCCCTGGCCAATCGGCAACGGCCAGGGCCATTCGTCCTATTCCGTCTATATCGAATACGTCCACGAACTGACGACGCCGGTTCCCTATATCGCTTCCGTCTCCTACACGGATATCTTCAAACCGCGCCGGGAAAATACGAACTGGTATCCGGAAAAAACCGTCTTCAGTTATCAATACGTCAGCTACTACGGAAGTTGGGCGCGATTGTCCAACGTCTCCGCCGCCTCGAACGGCCAGTACGTCAAAGGATTCTGCGTTTCCAGTTACGGACCGGATCAAGGCGCATCCGGCGTGGAATGGCATCCGCTCACCGGCGCCAACAGTTCCATCTATACGGCCAGCAACGGGCTGGTCAGCAAAGGCGACATAGGCCGCTTCGGGGGCGCAATCAAGGCGAAAACCGTTACCATGGGCGGATGAATGAATCCGATCGCTCGCAATGCGCGCCGCAAAGACAGTTCGAATAGGCGGGCCTCAAAGGCTATGAATTTTGCCATTAGCGTTTCAATCCTTGCCACAGTTCCAACGAAAGAATAAACTGGATCGTTGCGAAAAAATCAATATGGCAATCGTTTTGAAGCAGGGGGATTCTTTTCGCGTTATTATCATCGAAGAAAATCATTTCTCGGCTTGCGAAAAGGCGTGAATAGGATGAAAAAATTATCCCAAAAACAATGGTATATTCTCGTTACTACTTTTTTCGTTTTTCTTTTGGGTTTGCATAATATTTTCAGCCTATGGATAAACCGGCTGCCTCCTCTCGTCCTGGATTCCATATCCACGAGCGAAACCAACAATCTGGGACCATTTGAGAAAATTAAAGAAGAAGACTGGGGAGTTCAGAAAACTCCTTTCCCCAATGAATTATATCCTATCCCCAAAACTCCATACGTTTTTTGCCGTTATACTCCCTATTTTACCTTGAACGAAAATCCCAATATTCGTTATGAAGTGGACATCGTTATCGACATCGACAAAGGAAAAAGAGTACTCCGCGTGGATAGAAAGAGCGTCTTTCCATCGCAAGACTATAGGCAGCAATTCAGCAAAAACGTTCAAAATTACGGCGTAGTTCAATCGGATCAGGATCTTTGCCTCTTCTATCAACGATTTGAGAGAACCGTTCCGACTTTTAAACAAAATTTCGGATTCATTCCCGATTGGTACTTGAATTTTCTTTACACTCCCAAATACGAATATTGGACTCTTAATCTTCAAGGCGACTTAAATGAAATCAATAAAATTCCAACATGCAATTTTTATGGGCGAGAAAGAAATCGTTCTTTCGAATTCAGCCGATTAGCAGGCGCGAAGTTCACTTCATTGGGCAAAGGGATTCTACACGATTATGAAATCGAACACGATCGTTTGCGGCAAAGCGATCATTGGAGCGAAGAATATGATGGCTTCCAATTATTAGGGTTGCCGGGCGGCGGTTATCTTCTCAATAACGATGAAGAAAAATGCATAACCTTCCTTCTGCCCGGCGAATCCGAATCGTTTTCCATTTCGAGAGACGCGCTATTAAATAAACTGCCTCAGACTCCAACCTTACCGAAGGCAGTCAATTGGATTCCTTTCTCCACACAACCGGGACTAACGTATCTGGCATATTTAGACGCTCCTTACTTTCCCATCTTTGAATTTCAACTAGACCAATATAAGAAACAAACCGATGGCGATTGGGTGAAGTTCATCGGATATGGAAATGAAATGCGGCCGGTTATGACGGTGGAGAACAATCAAATAATCCTATTTGGCTATGGATATGATGATATGCGGCGCGGAATCAGCCAATGGCCGAATTATCAAAATAAAAGTTTTATGATTTGCAACGGATTAGCCGCCTTACCGGCAAGAGCCTTGCCGGTAACGTCCGATGGTCAACCTGCTGAAAGACCGATTTCCTGTATATTGCCTCAACCGATAAATTCGATTAGCACAATTCCATTAAGCGACGATCGCCTGTTGGGATACTATGATGGCGTCTTCTGGAGTTTTTGCTGGGATGGAAGCGACTTCCGTCAACTCTTCCCCAGCGATAAGGAGATGCCTCTTGTCTCTAGGCCAAAGCAAAAAAGCGTTTCAGATATTTGACTCATTTTATTCTGAAGTAGAAAATTTTTTCGCGTTATTACTTACGAATAAATAACATCTGTCGGCTTGCGAAAAGGCGCGAACATAATGAAAAAAGCGTCCTCGAACCACTATATTTATCCGATCATTTCAATTTTTATTAGCATCCTTTTGCTAGCAAAAATCATACTGCCCGATTTGCTATACCAATTGCCGCCTCTCGTCTTGGATTCCATATCCACGAGCGAAACCAACGATCTGGGGCCATTCGAAAAAAGCGAAAACGAAGATAGGAAGAATCTGACAATTCCTACTCTGATGGAATTTTATCCCATTCCCCATACTCCCTATATTTTCTGCAGTTTCGTTTCCTTATTTACTTCAAACGAAAAAACCATTGATACATATAATTCGGACATCGTCATCGACATCGAAAAAGGGAAAAGAATTCTCCGTGCGGATAGAAGTAAGATATCATCATCGAGCGGCGATAAACAACAGTTTAAAAAATATATATTCAATTATGGCGTACTGCAAACAGATGATGGCCCTTGCATCTTTTATAAACGCAGCGAAAAACCCATTCCAACGGTCAATCAAAAAGTTGGATTCCTGCCTGATTTGTTACTTAATACTTCTATAAGTTCAAAAGAAGAATTTTGGACGCTCAATCTTCACGGCGAGTTAAAGAAAATCGTGAAGATTCAATCCGTTAACGAGATAATGAGAAACTCACCCTTTCCAACCTTTGAATTGTACATGCGGCAATACTATCGATTTTTAGATTTCAGCCATATTGCGGGCAAGAAAATAAATCAATTAAAAAAATCGGAGTTCCACGATTATAAAATCGAAAAGGACAGACTGCTGCAAAGCGATCAATGGAATGAGGATTATGATGGTCAATTTCTGTTCGGATTGCCGGGCGGAGGTTATCTTATCAACAAAAAAGCGGAAAAATGCTTAAACATTCTGCTTCACGGCGAATCCCAAGCGATTACTATTCCACGCAACGTTCTTCTGGATAAGCTTCCTCAAACTCCAACATTGCCAAAATTGGTCATGTGGATTCCGATTACCAGTCAAAAAGGGCCGGTATGCCTAGCTTATTTGGACGCCCCATATTTCCCCATTTTCGAATTTCATTTGGATCAAAGAAAGGATCACGCCGTTGGAGATTGGGTAAAGTTCATCGGATACGGAAACGAAATGCGGCCGATTATGACGATGGAAAACAATCAAATCGTCCTATTTACCTCCGCTTACGAGGAAATGCATCGCGATATCCTCCAATGGCCGAAATATCAAATTGGAGGCCTCTTTTGGCCGAAATATCATTACGAAAACGACTTTTATAGTTCCGGCTTTTCCGCTCTGCCAACTCGCGCCTTGCCGCAAATACCCGGAGGCCAACCGGCCGAGAGAATAATTCCATTGATTTTGCCTAGTCCAATAAACTTGATTTCCGCGATCCCTTTAAGCGATGATCGCCTGTTAGGTTATAACGATGGAGTCTTCTGGAGTTTTTGCTGGGATGGAAGCGATATCCGCCAACTCTTCCCCCGCGATCGGCAGATTCCCCTCATTCCTCGTCAGCCGCAAAGCCGG
The DNA here is from genome assembly GCA_040755155.1 of Candidatus Omnitrophota bacterium. Lineage (NCBI taxonomy): Bacteria > Pseudomonadati > Candidatus Omnitrophota > Candidatus Omnitrophota bacterium. The sequence continues at coordinate 15,424 of JBFMBP010000104.1, forward strand.
AGCATTTATTTTGCGGATGAATTATATTGATTTAGACAATTCCGTGCTTTTTTAACTTCCGCCACAGCGTAGTACGGTGGATTCCCAGTTTTTGCGCCGCCAGGATTTTGTTTCCTTCGCATTCCTTGAGGGTTTGCGCTAAGATGCGGTTTTCGGCCTGGTCCAAAAAATTGCGTTCTCCGGCATTGCCAATCTCCTGCTCCGGCGCGTTTTCCTGCATATAGCGGGGCAGGTGGCGCAGTTCGATGCTCTCGCCTTTGCATAAGACGAAAGCGTGCTCGATCATATTCTCCAATTCCCGCACATTGCCGGGAAAATCGTAAGCCTGGATCCGTTCCAAGACCTCATCGCTCAATCCTTGGATGTTCTTGCCCGTCTTGATGCGCAACTGCTGGATGAAATGATCCGCCAGGATGGGAACGTCCTCCCGCCGCCGCGCCAAGGGAGGAAGATCGATGGCGATGACGTTCATGCGGTAATACAAGTCTTCCCGAAACGCGCCCCGCTTCACCATCTCTTTCAGCGATTGGTTGCTGGAAGCGATGACGCGAACATCGATGGAGAGCGTTTTTGTGGAGCCAAGCGGCTGAATCTCCCCCTCCTGCAAAGCGCGCAGCAGTTTGGCTTGCAAGGGAAACGGCATATCGCCGATTTCGTCCAAGAGGATCGTTCCTCCGTCCGCCAATAGAAAGCGCCCCGGCTTATCGCGCCGCGCATCGGTAAACGCGCCCTGGACATAACCGAACAGTTCCGATTCCAGCAGCGTCGAAGGCAAGGCGGCGCAATTTACGCGGATGTAGGGCTTCTTCTTGCGGGGGCTGAGGTTGTGCAGCGCCCGGGCGATCAGTTCCTTGCCCGATCCGCTGGGACCTTGGATGAGTACGCTGCATTCCGATTGCGCTACGTCGGGCAAGAGTTCGAAAATATCGTGCATCTCCCGGTTGCGGCTCACCAGGTTTTCGAAGGATCGGCTGCCCGCCATGCGTTGGCGCAATTCTTCGATGGAGGAGAGATCGCGGAAAATTTCCACCGCCCCAGTGATGCCTTGCTGGCGGTCGCGCAGAATGGCGGTGCTGACACTGATGGGTTTAGTGATTCCCTCCCGCGTCAAAATATTCACCCGAACATTGTTGATCGGAATGCCCCGCGTCAGCGTATTGCGCAACGCGCATTGCTTATGGCAATGGTCGCTGCGAAAGATATCGAAGCAAAACTGCCCGATGGCTTGCAAGCGGCTGAAGCCGGTGATCTCTTCCGCCGCTCGGTTGAAGGAGGTAATTTTGCATTGAAGGTTGGTGGAGAACACTCCTTCCGAGATGCTTTCGAAAATCAATTCGCTCAATTCGGGCGCTGTTTGTAAAGAAAGTTTCATGAATCGTCCGCCTTTGGCCGCATGAATTTAGATAAAAGCAAGGCTAAATATTATTATATTCTAATGTTGCATAACTGCAACTGATGCGCAACACGTTTCGCATCCGCAACGCCTTTTATCCTTATCATGATCCAAATTCATTCATTATTATGAGATATCCAATTCACTTATCCTTGTTTTCCATTCTAAAAAACCACCTAGAAATTGTATTATATTTTTTATATTAACTTTGTTATAATCAAATAATTAGAATTGTGAATCCATCTCATCGATTTCTACTCCCCATCTTGCTCCAATCTCCTAAATTCTCATCGAATTCCCATTTCGGACATTCTCCCCCACAACGGCACAAACTTTGCCCTAAGATTCTGACAAGGAAGAAGATTATGGGGCGTTTAGTCGGCATACCTCTGTTTGGCGATCGCGTTGCGCCGCGATGCAATTGCGCCGAGAATTATCTCTTGGCGCAAATCGAAAATAGGGCTATCGCCACCAAGGAAACCATTCATCTCCGTTGCCAAGACGAATGGGACCTCGTCGATGAATTGATCGGCTTGGGCATCGAAATTTTCGTCTGCGGCGGCATCGAACGCGAGTATCAACGCCGCTTCGAAGCCAAAGGCGTCCGCGTTATCGGCAATGTAGCGGGCGAGGCGAACGAGGCGCTCGCCGCTTTGGCGGAGAATCGCCTTGAATCCTGGTTTGGATATAAATCCATTGAGACTTCATCTCCCAACGTAGAACCAGCTTCCAGACCCATAGAAATAATAAGCGCGCCCCCGGCGGATCAAAATCCTCCAGCTCCCTGCTTGGTCAATTGTTTGCAATGCGACGAACGCACCTGCCAAATGGGTCAAGGATGCGTGGCCGTCTCCGATTCGGTTTTTAGCGGCCAAGGCGGCGCCGTTTCCGGCAGTTCCTACTCTTTCTATCTGACCAGCCTCGCCGGAGCGCCCATCTCGCGCATGGAAGATTTGGGCGCTTATTGCAAAATGCTCCAATGCAAGCGGCTGGGAGTCGTATTCTGCGCCGCCGTCTTCGCGGAAGCCGAATGGATTTTTAAACGGCTGGAGGAAGACATCCGCATCCTGCCGTTATGCTGCCAATTCGGCTGCCGCCGGGAAGAAAACCGGCAAACGGCGGATCGCCCCCTCTGCGATCCCGGCAGTTTGGTTTCCATCCTCAACGATGCCGGATGCGATCTAGTCGTTTCGCTGGGGCCGTGCGCCGAATTCAACGCCGCCCTGGATCAAGCCAGCCGGGCGCCCGTCGTCTCCGCCATCGGAAAGGACATCCGCGCTGGAGGCAATCTCTTCCCCGCCGCCGCCCGCTGTGAGGAACGCTCGGATTGGCGGAAGAAATATTGTCTTACTTTAAATGATGAGTGATGAGCCGCCTAACCGAGAAAAAGTCGCTTGGCGAAAGCAGGAAGAAAAGTAGGATGGGTCGCGTTTTTTGACTCATCGATATTTTAATTAGTAATTGATGGGTCAAACGACGTGACCCATCCTACGGTATTAAGCGTTTTCTAAGGAGTGATGAATACCCTAACGAAGGAAAAAATTGTGGTGAGTGCGGATTATAAAAAAATTATTTCTTTCATCACTCATCACTCATCATGCATCATTTAAAAAGTGATGGAGGTTATCCGAATGGCCAATCCAGCCGCAGCCGCAGCGCCGGAACAATCCGCCAAGGCGAAAAAATATCCCTACTACATCGAAAAACCGTTGGAAGAAGGGCGGGTGAAGCAATTCCTCGACATCTTCGCCGCCATCCTGCGCCATAGCAATTATAAACCCCTGCTCGACATCTACAGCCGCGTCGTTACCCGATGCGCGCGCTGCGCCGGGGGCTGCCAGATTTACCAGGCTACCGGCGATCCCGAAGACATTCCCTGCTATCGCTCCAACCTGCTGCTTGGCGTGTACCGCCGCCATTTCACTCTCGGCGGCTGGCTGCGCGGGCGCATCCTCGGCGATCCCGGCTTGCAGGAATCGACGATCGACGAGATGCTCGACGCTTTTTACCATTGCACCGGATGCCGCCGTTGCAATCTCGAATGCCCGATGGGACTCGATCACGGACTGGTGATGCGCCTCGCCCGCAATATCCTCAGCGAGATGGGCATCGTTCCCAAAGCGCTGCTGGTCAGCGTCCGCGAACAGTTGCAAGGCAAAACCGCCAACACTTCCGCCATTCCCGCTCCCGCCATGATGGACACTTGCGAGTTTCTGGAAGAAGAACTCGCAGATTTGACGGGGCAAAAAATCCATTTTCCAATCGATAGAGAAGACGTGGAGTACGTCTTTTTCCCCGCCGTCAGCGATTACCTCTTGGAACCCGACACTCTCATGGGCAACGCCGCCGTCCTCTACGCCGCCGGAGATCAAGACAATTGGACGATCGGAACCAAGTACTTCGACGGCATCAACTACGGCCTCTTCTACAACGACGCCATTCTCGGCCGCATCGTGGAAAAGGAGATCGCCGAAGTCCGCCGTCTTCGCGGCAAGAAAATCCTCATCGGCGAATGCGGTCATGCTTCCCGTTCTGCCAAAGCCTTCGTTCCTACCTTCAACGGCGGCGAAGCGATTCCCGTCGTCAGCATTCAGGAATACACGTTCAACGCTTTGGAACAAGGCAAAATCACGCTCGATCCCAACGCCGTCACGGAAACGGTTACCTATCACGATCCCTGCAATCTCGCCCGTTCCGGCTGGATCGTGGAACAGCCGCGCAAGATTCTGAAATCCTTCGTCAAAAATTTCGTCGAAATGGAACCTCACGGCGCAGAGAATTATTGCTGCGGCGGCGGCGGCGGCACTGTATCGCTCGACGAAGTCCACGACTACCGCATGAAAGTCGTAGGCAAGATCAAAGCGGAACAGATGCGCGCCACAGGAGCGGAAATCATTGTCGCCCCTTGCGCCAATTGCAAGAAACAATTGAAGGAACTGGTGGATTACTACAAAATCCCCGCCACGGTCGTAGGGCTGCACGACCTGATCTTGCGCGCCATCCGCTTCCCGGAAAAAAACGGCGCGGCGACGAGCGAGGAGACATACGAGGCTGGGGAAATAAAAGAAAATTCCCCTGTTTCCGTTTAACATACATCACTCTTTCTTTGGAATAATTGAAGGGTGGCATGGGCAAGGTTTTTTCTGCCCTTGAAACAATGAAATTGGACGAAGAAATAAATATACATCATGAGGAAGAGGTAAATAAAACATGCACGATATGCTGCAATTCGCTCGCGGACCGCTCTTCCGCCTGGCATTCCTCGTTATGGCGTTGGGGCTGCTGCGCCTTGTGATACTCGCGTTATGGGGAATCGGCCAAATGATTTACCGCGCTAGAGACCACAATAATCCTTATTCCAAAATCGTCAAAACCACGCTGACCTGGTTGATCCCGATTCAACGTTTGCATCGCATCCGCCCTTGGCTGAGTTATTCCTCATTTCTTTTTCATATGGGATTAATCGTTACGCCCATATTTCTGCTCGATCATATCCATCTTTGGCGGGCGTCCATCGGCATAAGTTGGCCTGGCATCCCTAAAACAGCCGCCGACGCGCTGACGCTGCTGGTTCTCGCCGCCGGGATTTTGCTTATCGGCATCAGAATCTTCAATCCCTACACGCGCCGGGTCAGCGGCTTTATGGATTATTTTCTAGTACTGCTGATTCTCTTCATCTTCTCAACGGGATTCATTGCCTCGCGTCCCTATAATCCCATTCCCTACGAGACATCGATGCTAATCCATGTACTCTCGGCGGATTTGATTCTTCTTCTCGCCCCCTTCACGAAGATCGCCCATTGCGTTCTCTTCCCGCTGGTCCGGATGACCTCCGAACTCGCCTGGAAATTCCCCCCCGAGGCAGGCAAGGACGCAGCCATCCAGGTTCATGGGGAGGTGAAACCGATATGAAAGGCATGTTAACCGACGTTACCAAGTGCATCGGCTGCGGCCAATGCGTTAAAGGCTGCACCGAAGCCAATCGTCTGCAGGAACAACCATCGAAGTTGTACCACAGCCGCGATGGACTCTCCGGCCAGCGCTTCACAACTGTAATTCATATCAAGAAAGACGGCGAAGACCGTTATGTGCGCAAGCATTGCCGCCATTGCATCGAGCCGGCCTGCGCATCCGCCTGCATCGTCGGCGCCCTGCAAAAAACACCCGAAGGCGCCGTCATCTACGACGACGGCATGTGCATCGGGTGCCGTTATTGCATGATGGCCTGCCCCTTCGGCATTCCCAAATACGAATGGGCCAGCGCCGTGCCCTATGTTCGCAAATGCACTCTTTGCTATGAACGCTTCCGGGAAGGAACAATTCCCGCCTGCGTCGAAGCCTGCCCCGAACAGGCTACGATCTTCGGCGACCGCGACGAGTTGATCGCCGCCGCCCAACAGCTCATCAAGGACAATCCCGGCAAATACATCGACCGCGTTTACGGGGAAAAGGAAATCGGCGGAACCGCCGTAATGTATATCTCCGACGCGCCCCTCGATTTTCTCGCCTGGAAACCCAATCTGGACGAGCGCCCGCTGCCCCGCTACACCTGGGCGGCGCTGAGCAAGGTTCCCGGCATCGCCTTTGGCGTAGCGGCCGGCATGACCGGCCTTTATTGGATTATTGAACGACGCATGAAATTATCCGGCGGCGAACCGTCGCCAACGGCGGAGGGCCATCATGAATAAGCGAATCGTCATCAAATCTATCTTGTGGGCTTTCGTCTCCGCCGGATTGGTTCTCGCCGTTGCGCGCTTCTTTTTAGGATTGGGCGCGACGACGGCGCTGTCGGACGATGCGCCTTGGGGATTGTGGATCGCCTTCGACGTGATGGGCGGCGTCGCCCTGGCGGCGGGCGGCTTCGTGATCGCGGCGACTGTCTACATATTTCATTTGGAAAAATACCGACCCATCTTGCGCCCCGCCGTTCTCACCGCCTTTTTGGGCTATGTCGCCGTCGTGGTGGGATTGCAATTCGACCTGGGTCTGCCCTGGCGCATCTGGCACGCCATGATCTACTGGCAGCATCATTCCGTCCTCTTCGAGGTTGCCTGGTGCGTGATGCTCTATCTCACCGTGCTGGCGTTGGAATTCGCCCCCGTGGCTTTAGAGCATCCCTTCTTGCAATGGCCTATTCTCCAGCGCATCCACAAGCTGCTTAAGTTTCTGACCATCCCTCTGGTCATCGCCGGGATTATGCTTTCCACCCTGCATCAATCCTCATTGGGTTCGCTCTTTTTGATTATGCCTTATCGCCTGCATCCGCTATGGTATACCCCCATCATCCCTGCATTGTTCTTCGTTTCCGCCATCGGTTTGGGATTGATGATGGTAACGCTGGAAGCCTTCGTCTCCTCCTGGCTTTTCGATCACAAGCCCAAGATCGAGTTGCTTTCCGGCCTGGGACGCGCCGCTTCTGTGGTTCTCTTTCTATATATATTGGTACGCTTCACGGATTTGACTGTACGCGGACAGTTGGGATTCCTCGCTGAAGGCTCCTGGCAAAGCCTGCTTTTCTTCTTTGAAAACGCCGTCAGCGCTTTGATTCCCGCTATTTTACTTTCCAATAAAAAATGGCGCAGCCGCCCCGATATTCTCCTCTCATGCGCCATCATGGTTGTATTCGGCATGGTCTTGAACCGGCTGGATGTCGGCATCGCCGCTATCCAAAAATCCCCCGGCTACGCTTATTTCCCCACTTGGATGGAGATTGGAACCAGCCTCTCCATCGTCGCCGCCGCCGCTCTGGCCTATATCTTCTGCGCCGAGAATTTCCGTCTTTTCATTGACGAAAAACACGAAGAAAAATCTCCCGAAGCGCTGCGTTACGAAAAGCCCCAATTCGACGTTCCCTCCCAAGCTTGGCTGGGAGACGCCTTCGCCCGCAATTTCAGCGTCTTCTCTATCGTCGCCGTTTTGACCATCGCCTTCACCGCCGCCATCCTTCCTTCCCGCGCCCTGTCGCGCTATGAAGCGAAAGATGTTCCCGTCCAAGCGGCTCAAGGCTGGGATATTCTCAAAATCGATGGTAATCGCACCGGCGAATATGTTTTATTCGATCATAAAGATCATATCGCTCGCCTGCAGGTAACCTACGGCGAACGGGAAGGCTGCATCAAATGCCATCACGCCCGGCTGCCCAAAGACGGCCCTGGCCGTTGCGGCGTTTGCCATTCCGATATGTACAAGCCCAAATCCAACTTCGATCACGCCTATCATCAAAGTATATTGCTGGGGAATAAATCCTGCGCCCAATGCCACCCCGAAGGAATCTCCAAGTCGAAAGAGACGGCCAAAGTCTGCTCCGAATGCCATCGCGCTATGTTCGAACACATCGATGTCAAAGAGCCGGATTATTATATAGCGCGAGGGTACGTAGACGCCATGCACGACCTCTGCATCCCCTGCCATACGGAACAAAGCAAGATACTAGGCAGAAAGAAGCTAGCCCAATGCGCTGCCTGCCACGCCAATCCCCCCGGACCGGCGGGTGCGGCGCTGAATATAGAAAATGCGGATGAATTGCCGCGAAAGTAACTTTGAATTTTATTGAACTTTAAGAAAAGCGGGCGAAAAGCAAATATTCGCCCGCCTTTTTGTTAATATCGCATTTTGTCAAGGCGGGGCGGCAGGGCAAGGCCTCAGCCTGCCCTTGATGGATCGATCCAAGGTAGACTTCGTCTTGCCTTCCCGCCCCGGCGCCCCGTCGTCATCCCAGCCTTAAAAGGCTGGGCTATTTTTAAATGCCCCTTTAAAGGGGCAAATGACACTAGCCCGCCGTTTCAACGGCGGGGCGGTAGGTCTTTTCTTCCTGCAATCGTCGAGAGCCTATCTTTGGTAGGGGGGATCATCACTCATCATTCTTCTTTCCGTTCTTTCTCCAATTGCTCCCGGAATTTCTTCTCCGCCCGATCAATGGCGTCACGATAGCCTTGAGGATCGATGAAGGGATTCGTTTTTTCTCCCTTTTCCAAGCGCTCTCTTTTTTCTTTAAATGAAAACTCAAACCCATGCTGCGCCAGATATACGTCGCAGGGCAGCGTTTTTAAGAATTTGAACGTATACTCGAAATCCGCGGCGTTATCGGGATATTTCGGATTATCACGGAATTTATAACCGGGACAGGAGATGCTGCTCATGAAAACGACATCGTAGGTTTTGTCCCCTTCTTTCGCCTTCATCGTCCACGTCAGGCATCCCTTCGTATGGCCTGGCGTTAAATAGGCGGTCAATAAAGATTCTCCCAACTTGACTTGTTCTTTGTCGCGTACAATGCCGTCGGCTTTGACCGAGGGGAAAGGATATTGATCGCCGAATTGGGGATCGCCCTTGCCGCCATTGGCCAAAAGAACGGCGTCCGCTTCGGAAGAGAATAGTATCGCCCTCGTCCATTTCTTCAACTCAACGAGTCCACCGGCATGATCGACATGGGCATGGACGCACAGTAAGATTTTCACGTTCTCCAATGTGAATCCCAGTTTTTTTATATTGTCCTTGATAATCGGCGCCGTTTCCGGGAAACCGCCGTCTAAGACGATAAGTCCGTCGGATGTTGCAATCAGAAATGACGAAACATTTTCGGCGCCGACGTAATAGATATTGCCGATAATGCGAAAAGGTTCGATAGGCCGATTCCAAGAGCGAAACATCGGATCGGATTGAGCGTTTAACGATAGGGGCGCAAAAGACAAGAAAATCGCCGAAATGAAGAAAAAAACTCGAAAACGGAGCGAGAGGGAAGCACGCATCATAGGGATGGTTCCTTTTCTAATTTTGTCTGAGCCTCTTGCAAAACTCTATAATTCCTCCCCCAAACATGGGGGAGGTTAGGAGGCAATGTCATTAAGTCTCATAAAATCAACCCCCCTCTAACTCCCCCCAAGCTTGGGGGGAGAATTTAAAAGCGGATTTTATTAATTTTGCAAGAGCCTCATCTGAATCCGGATTTTTAGGATGAAAGGATGGCCAGGATGTTTTATCTCGTAAATCCAGAAAATCATGGCCATCCCGTTTCTGACAATGCAATGATGACCAGTTTTTTTTCTCCTGTAAATCCATAAAATCTCCGGCCTTCCAGATTCTGACGCTTTAAATTGAAACGTTTGGGGGGTGGTATTCGTATTAAGAGTAAAACATTGACAAACCGATTTCCTAGGAGAAAAATTTCGGTTACGGCGCATTTTTTGACTAATGGAAAGCAAGGCGGCCTTCTATGGGGGTAAAAACGGAGTGTTGTTACGCCGATTGCGGCGATAGCGATCGGCTATTGGAGCGGCCGGACGGCGTACAGGCAGGGAATATTATGCCTTGCGGATGCGGGAAAAACCGGTTAGTTCAATGGCGAGAGAGCGATGGAGAACTGCTCCCAGCCATTCCCGGACAACGCTTCGACGCCATCAGCGGAAAAAGGCTCGGCGCCGAAACCCCGCGCCTAGCTCAATTCCAAGGCGAAGCGCGAGGCGGCGCAGGCTTATGGGACAGCCGCCCAGCGATGGCTCCCACCGCCGATTTTGTCCCATCTCCCTTCCCTGCTCCCAATTATCCTTCCTATCGCATCAACCGCGTCCCGTCTCCCATCGCGGCGGGCGGGCATCTGATTCACCGCAGTTTAACGGCGGACCGTTGGTATTTCTGGTCGTTGGCAATGGGGAATATGGAATTGGAGATTGTGGGAGGCGAGGAGTTGGGACTCTCCGCCGCGCCCATCGGGGACGAATGCGGAGTCGCCTTTTTAGCGAATGCGGAACAATTGCATTATTACCGGCTGCTGCCGGAATTGGATCCTAACCCCGAAATCGTCGTCCTTCCCAGCCCCGCATGTCCCAACGGTGCGCCCTTGGCCGCCGTCCGCAGCCAGAAAAGCGCCAACGAGCATGAAATCCAGCGCATTTTCATCGCTTCCGAAGCGGGATTGTTAAGCATCGACGGCAATCAACGCACCGCGCCAGGCCTGCCCGCCCGCGCGGAAGAATGGGGGCGATGGCAAGGGGACGCGCGCGGCTTTTGGACGCCGGTTTTTTTCGCCAACCGCAATGGCAACGGCCGCCATGCTGTGATCGCAACCCATACCGGCGGTTGGGCTTATATCTATTGGCTTGACGAGAACTTGAACTTGGCGGGAGAGGATCGCGTCCGTTTTGCAGAAGGCGAAGGCGTACGGCTGCTGGCGCCCGCTGTCACGGCGGATGGGCTGTGGCTGGCCGACTTGGGCCAAGAAACGCCGCGCATCGCGCTGATTGAAACCAGCGCCGAACTATTGCAACCGCCCTCCTGGCATAAAGTTCCTTGGCTTTCTCAATGCTTCGATGACGATTGGGAAGCCTGGGCGTGGACGCCGATCGCGGCGGGAAAGGGAATCGCCAAGACGAAAGGCTTAAACTCATACTTTCCAGTCAAGGTTGTCTATATTGGAACCACGGGGATGGTCATTATCGATAAAAACCGCTTGAACCTGGATCGCATCAACGTTCATTCCATCCTAAAGCCAGTGAAATATCCTCAAGGATTCAAAACCTGTCCCGCCTTGGTTCTCGCGCAAGGAGACAAGCTGTTTATGACCGACGCCGGAACAGGACGCATGGCGGTTTATCGCATGAACGGCAAACGCTGGATCGAATATGAAGTACTAAATCCGTCCATCTTGAGAGATTTGGCGGGAGGGCCGATCTGGATGGGAGACGATTTGATATGGCCAACCTATCACGGTTTGCATAGATTGAAGATTTGACCGTCAAAGGCGGGGATCATGAACCAACGAATTTTATTGGGATTATTTCAAATCCGGTTTATTTATTTGCTTATCGGCTCTATCTTGCCGCTAAGCTTCTCATTGGAAGGAATCGCCAAAGCAGACGCTTATTCCCGCCGGGTCATCGTGCTTTGGGACTGCTCGCAAAGCATGGTGAAGCGGCTGGATCAAGAGAGTTCGCCGCCGCAAACGGTATGGATGGCCGCCGACGAGGAACTGCTTCGCGTGCGTAATTATGTAGCGGATATTTTGTTTCATGGATTGAAGCCGCCGCTCGACTCGCGCGACGCCGTGGATTGGTTTGCGCAACCCAATCAATACATCGAAGCCCTGGCGGGGCCGGACGCCCTGCTCTCCGTTTATCTATTTAACCATCAGCGCGAACGCAGCGCTCTAAAGTCCCTGCAATTGGAACCGGCAACGGATCGAGAAAAAGCCGTCATCGATTTTCTTCCCCGTCCTGACCATAACGAAGCGCTCTATCAAGGGCTGCATACCAACCTGATGCAGCCGTTCATCGACGCTATCGAGGATGCGCAAGCGCTGCCGTTCATGGCGCCGCATACGGACGACGTCTACGTGATCCTGGTCACGGATGAAGAATTGGATCCTTCGGATCCGAAGACGAACGACGTCTACCATCAACGATTTCAAAATATGAAGAAGCGGCGGCAGGATTTATTCACGCTGACGGTTTTCTGCACGCCCAGCCGCGCGAATTGGTACCATCGTATATTGATAAAAACCTATCGGATTTGGGAAAAAGCCGTTCCCACGCCAACGCCGCCAGGACCTTCGCCTACTCCGCAACCCACCCAAACGCCGACGCCAATACCGCCGACATCGACGCCGACGCCCGTCAAACCAACAAATACGCCAACGCCGTATACGCTGGCCGTTGCGGCGGCGGAAGACGCAACGCTGCGCCTTCGCGGAGAAAAAATCGTTTCCTCTCCCCTCGGCGTCAGCGTCCTGAACAATCCTGCGCTGAAGGCTCCCTTGCCGAATATTCAATCCCAGCTGCTGGATGCTCAGGGACGGCCGATCTCCGAGGGAAGGATGGAATTCGGAAGAGCGTCCACGCTGCCCGCTTCGGGCGAATTGGTCTATAACGCCATAAAAGGAAAAGAATGGCCGGAGAAAGCGAATTTCATCCTTGCGGATAAAAACGGCGTTCGCGGCATCGAGCCGGAAGCCATCGCCGCACGATTGCGATCCGGCGATATTTCCAACTTGATTCTCTTTCTTCTGTTAGGAGCGGGAGCGATCGGCTTCGTTTTATTCGTCTTGAAAATGCGGATGAGTCTGCCGCAGAAGATTCGAGCGCAATTTACGCTAAAATCGGACTCAGGAGAAATCCATAAACCTATTACCCTGACAATAAAAGCGGAGGAACCTTTCGTCATCGGCGAGGACATTGCCTTCCCCGGCGTAAATTGCCGTCCCTTGACGGCGGTCTATACGCGAGGATTCTTGTCCGGCGCGCTAACGATCGCGGATGAAGACGCCCTAGCCCTCTCTGAGGAAGCGGATGAGGAAATAGCGCAAGCCATCGATGAAGCGCCGCCGGAGAAATGGTCGATATCCGTCCGGCCTGGACGGACAGAGCGCCAAACGATTCAATTGAGCCAAATGGAGCCGGGAACAAGGACATGGAATGTACTAGTGGAAATCAAATCCGAAGAACCGCCGATCGGCGCCGAAGAGAAAAATACGGAAGAACGCTTTGAATGAAGCGAAGGGGGAAAAAATGGAAGATATTCTCAATCGGATTCATTGGACTAGCGCGCTGGCATGGATGCTCGGAGGATTCGCCGCCGCTTTCCTTTTGCTGGAATTAATCCTGCCGCGCGGGCGTCCGGGAAGGAAGGGAACGCCGGAATCGCGCATTTATCTATGGACGATCGCCGTTATTGGCCTGCATATCGCCGCCGGTCTCATCGCGGGCGGCATGGAATACGCCCGCTGGTACGAAGGCCGAGGCCCGATGGAGCGCTTTTGGGATTGGTGGCCGACGGGATCGATCTATGTATGTTTCCTGTTGGTTGACTTGATCCTGCTGCAACTCGTTTTTATGCCAGCCTACCGCCGATACCGCACGCCCGCGGAGCGGCCAAGATAAGGAGAATGCGGCCATGGTGATGCCAACGGTCTTTATTGGAATCGGCACTTCGGGGACGGAGATCATTCAAGGCGTGCGGCGGCTGCTTTACGAAGAATACGGCAAGCCCGGCCTGCCCTGCATCCGCTTCGTCAGCATGGAAACGCTTACGAACCAGCCATCCTCCGCCATGGAAGTCTATGTGCGGGACGAGGACAAAGCCTGGCAGCGGCTGCAAATTCTCCCTCTTTCGGTAACTTGGGAGCGGTTGAAGCAATTGCGAAACAAGTTGGATCCGGGTAATCCGGAATATCATCCCGGCTGGGCGGAATGGATCGATCCCTCCGTCACGGCGGGAGCGGCATTCACCACAGGCGCCAAGGGCTGGCGCATGGCGGGGCGGTTTTGTTTATGGGCCAATTGGAACGCCGTCTATAGCGGACTGATCGAAGCGTTTCAAAGCGTCATTCAGGGACGAGACGAATCCATCGCCCTGCTGGAAAAACATTACGATGCGAAAGGCGCGGCGCGTCCGGAAGGGGATATCGTGGAACCGGCGCTGCGGATTTATATATGCGGCTCGCTGTGCGGCGGAACCTGTTCGGGGACGATGTGGGAAGTAGGCTTTATGGCGCAGGAAGCGCTGGCGGACGCCGCCGTAGGCTTCGATCCCGACATTCACGGAATCTTCACCGTCGTAGACCGCAAGACGGCTAACAGCAAGAAGAAATCGGATGTTGTTTGCTCCATGAACTGTTGGGCTTCGCTGTTGGAATACGACTTCTGGGCCAGTGGGGATCATCCCTATCAAATTTCCCATCCCGCCGACGCCAACAGCCTATTTCCCAACGTGCCCAACGATTTCGGCCCCTTCCAATGCTTCAGCATCGTGTCCACTTCCAACGACAGCGGATTTCAACCCGCCGCCTGGTCAGGACAGGAATACGACCTGGCCCCCTTGCACGCTTCCATCTCCACCAGCCTCTATCTCGATCTGGTGAAGGAGGTGCGGGCGCAAAAGGACGGAGACCGCGCTCAATACGAAATTACGGAAGAGATAGGGAAGAAATCGCCGAATGGGCTGTATTGCCAACGGATTCAATCCTTCGGCCTATCCGGCTTCTATTATCCCAAATTCGCCATCGCTTCGGCGGCGGCCTGCCAATTGGCGAAAGAGTTGGTGGAGCAATGGACCGCCGACGGAAACAAGAATCGCGCCCAGCAATTCGCGCATGACGATTGGAACGAAATCTATCAAACCATCCGCGTTCAACTATTGCAGATATCCGGCATGAATTTTTTGGAATATATGCAAGAGCGGCTGCGCACAGAATTGGAGCCGTTCGAATCGGAGCCTTTACCCGCTTTGTTGTATCATTTAAAAAATAAAACCACGATTCCTATCTTGCCAGGAAAGCCTTTGTTGGCGGAAGCGTTGCAGCCGAAAGAGGCCGTTTACCGCCATTTTCACCAGGAAGCCCATCGCCTCTCCAACCTCCTCATCGCGGAAATCCAAAAGAGAACCGAACGGCGCATCAACGATATCCGCACCGGCGGCTGTACGAATATGGACGAAGCCGTCAAATACTTGGAAGAACTGCCCAAGCGAATGCAGGAGACCATCGCCGGACTGCCCGTTGAAACCGATTTGAAGCTTTTCGCCATTCCCTGGCCTTCGCTGAAGAATCTATCGTTGCGATTCAAAGAGATCGGCCAAGATTGGTGGCTGAAAATCACTTTCTCCTGCAAACCCATTCAAAAATATTACCTGCAAAAAGCCATGCAGGACATTACGGTCAAAGTGCAAGAAACCATCGAGCGAATCGCCGACGCCGTTATGCGCCGCATCTGCGAAGAAGCGATGAAAACGTTAAGCGGCGAAATCGCCGCCGGGGAATTTCAATCTTCCTCCATTTACGACAACGTACGGGAGCAGTTGAACCGTTTGAAAAACCGCGTGGCGCCCGCCCTCAATCGGCGTTGGGAGGATATGACGAAGGAATGGGCCAGCGGCAGCCTGCGCATGGTATCAGCGCGCGATTCCATCGCCAAGGATGCGGAAGCGTTGGTCAACGCCGTCAAAAACCGGCTGCGCAACTCGGACGTCTATCCCAACTTGCTGACGGACGGCGAGCAATCCATCGGCTTCTATCATTTCCTCCGCATGGAGCCGGAAGAGATCGAACAAAAACTCTTGAAGTTCTATCAACCGGAATGCTGGCGGGCGGCGGAATCGGTCAATATCATCCGGCAATTGAATACGGACCGCTTTTCCAAGCAAGCCATATTGGAATTGGCGCGCGGCTCGATTCCCTGGCTGCAATTCGCGGGAGGCGCCGTTCCCAACAAAGGCTGCGACGAGCCGGACATCATCATTGGCCCCAAAGGCTCGGATGCCCGCCTGCAAGAAATCGCAACCAGCCTGCGGACGCTGGACGAAAAGATGCCTTTCTTCCGTCCCGTTACGGGCATCCTCGACAATATGGTCGTCTTCTACGACGAAGCGGCGGCGCTGTCGCTGGAAGATTGGCAATTGGAGCCCATTCTCGACAATCTACTGAAGCACGGCGGGCGGACGGAAGCGAAGGAGAGCGCTCCATCGCCCTACAACAATCACTACACGCATAAACTGGGCGCCTTGCGCTATCATCCCAAGCTGCGGAAGCTGATCGACGATTTGCGCTTTTGGATCGAGGCCGTGGAATTGTTCGCCGAGCATTTGCTGTCGCTGGATTTTCTGCGCGTGGATGCGGAAGCGAATACGATCTATTACCTCTACGTAACGCGCTTTGGAGCGCGCGACAAAATCGACCTGCGCTCCAAAATCGAAATCGCCCAATTCGCCGCCGTGGACGATGGCGAAGCGGCGCTGCAATTTATCGAACGCATCATGTCGGCGCTGGATGATCTGGGATTCGAGAACGTGCGCGATATCGCCAACGAGATTTGGGAACAAGAAGAAGATCGAAACAAACAGAAACGCATCAAAGAAATCGCCGAACGCCTGATCCAAGAATTATTCATGGAAGAGATGCGGCGGCAGAAATAATGCGCATTTGTAGGGTGGGCTCAAAGCGAAGCGTAGCCCACCATCAAGGCTAATGCTGGAGAATCATGAACGAGCGCCGTCTGGAACGTTGTCCCTGCCTGATGGGGTGGCCGGTCGATCCGGAGAGGGACTATTACTGCGGCCATTGCGGGCGGCGGCTGCGTACGCTGGAGGCGGCGCCTCTGGAAAATGCGGAGCATCCCTGGATTCGCGGCAGCGAGACGCTGCGCGTTGACGTGCGTACGAAGAATACGGGGATCGTCCCTGCCGCCGTGCAGGGATTGGAATGGGTTTCTCCCTCGCCGAGCGGAGAATGTACGGCGGCGCATCTCGATCCTCCCGCCGAACTGCAACCCGGCGAGGAAAAAATTCTGTCCTTCGCGATACGAATACCGGAAAAGGCGCGCAAAACGCCATTGATCGCGCTGCGGCTGCAATCCCTCTCCCCAAGCGGAGAAAGCGGGGGATTTAAATGCGAATCCTTCGAGATGGCGCTGAAGCCGCCGCCCCGCCTCAAGATTCCCGGATTGAACGAGGCGAAAATTCTGACGGCGGAAAAATTGGAGGAGGGCGCATGGCTATCCATCGCCGCCGCCGACCACGACATTCTGTTGGCGGAAGGGGCGCCGATCGTTCTGAAGGCGGTGGACGGCGGAGAGCCGGTTCCTTTCGACCGTCAGGCAATATCCATAAGGATATTGCGCGCCAATCAACCCGCACGGCTCAAAGTATCCCAATTGGAGGCCTTATTCCCTGGCGAGACCAAGGAACGCGACGTTTATGTGGAGATTCAGGCTCAAGGCATCGCCGTTCCAATCAGGACGCCATATTTCACATTGAAACTACAAACGCCGGTGGATTTCGATCTGCAATTCGACGCGGCCAGCCGCGCTTCTTCGCGGGTTTTGAAAGGCAGCCAACGCTCTTTCGGCATCGCCCTGGTCAATCGCTCCAAACGCATCTTCGCCATCGAACGCATTGCGGCGGCGCTGCCGGAATCGCTGCAAGCGGCGGGATTGCGGGCGCATTTGAGTTTGGACCGACCCCCGCCCTTTTTTGTAGACAACAAAAGCAAGACCGAACAAAGTTCTCCCCTGGGAAAACTGATTGTCAACGCCGAACAGTGGACGGGTGATGGGATAAAAAGCGAAGCGCGGCTGGATGCGATTCTAGATACGGGCGCCGTGAAATCGTTCGTATTCCCTATCGAGATAACCGCCTCGTCGATCGAACACGAATCGCCATTAGGAATCGATTTCGGCAATACCAACTCCTCCGCCGCCGTCCTGAACGATCTCTTGATGCCGGAGATGGTTCCCTTGCCGCCCTTGATGAAGCGGCTCAGACCGAATCCGCATGTAATTCCTACCATCGTCCGTTACGCTCCGGCGGGAGAATACCGCAGCGAATGGGAAGCCAAAGCAGTAAAGGTGGAAGACGCCGGCGGCCCGGCGCACGACCGCTTCGAACAAGACCCATCGCTGGGAGGACGGACGGTTCATTTCTTCAAACCTCGGTTGGGTATGGGGAAAACGCATGCTTTCCCTTATATGCCGGAAGTCAAAAACAAAAGCTTAGATTCCGTAGCTGCCGATTATCTTCGCCGTCTGCTGCAGGCTATCGAAGAGGAGACGGGACGGCGCCATCGCCAAATCGTCCTCAGCCATCCCGTGCGGTTCTGGACGCGGCAGCGCGAGGCTTTGCGCTCAGCGCTGCTGGAAGCGGTGCTGGAACGGGGACAAGATCCGCAGGCGCGGACGATTCATTTCATCGACGAAGCGACGGCCGCCTTGCTGTACGATACGATGGCGAGAAGGCAGGAGAACGCGGCGAACGGAACAGCGCACGAAGTGGCGTTGGTCTTCGACTTCGGCGGGGGAACCATCGATATGACGTTGTGCGAGATCGTTCATGATCTGGAGAAGAACCAATGGACGATCCGGCATTTGGACTTCGATGGCACCAGCGATTTCGGGGGAGAACAAATTACGGAAATGATCGCGGAGATGCTTTACGCTAGCGCCCGCGAAGCGGCCAATGGACGGATGACGGCGAACGCCGCTGCCTCTATTGAATCGTCGAAGAATCGCCAAGAAAAAAATGGTTTAACAACGAACCGCGTCGAGACGCGATGGCTGCCTTCGCTTGACGGCGCCGAAGCAAGCGCTGCGAATCCGGAAAAACCGAATATTTCTTCAAAGCCGGATGCGAGTAAGGATGAAATTATCGTTCCTTTTGCGCGATGGGACGCTTATTATTCCCAATGGGGAGCCTTGACGCGCACGGCGATGGGCAATTACCAACGCCTTTATTACGACGCGGAAGATTTGAAAATATCGCTGTCGGAAAACGCTCCCTTCCAGGAAAGGCAATCTACCGTAATGACGGTTCCCGCCGGCGATCCCGGCGCCGAGCCAGCGCCTATTTATTTCAACGTCATTCACTCCAAAGAAGAGCTGGAATGCGCCATTCATCGCTGTCTGGACGGCCCCATGAAGATGGCGCAGGAAATGATTAAACGGCTGCATGAACGGGCGCAGCGGGAGGGCGATCCCTACCTCTCCTTGACCCGCGTGGTGATGACGGGGCAATCCAGCCGCATCAAGCTAATCCAGGATCGGCTGCGCGATGCGGTTAACGAAGCCAACCGGGGACGTCCAGTAGAGGTCAAGCCGTTGGAGATGATTAAAGAAGCCGTAGCGATGGGCGCGGCGGTTTACGGGGCGTTGCGAGAATTGACCGACGTGGAAATTAACCGCGCCAGCCGCGTGTTTCTCTTTCTGCAATCGTCGAGTTTGGGCATCGGCGCCAGCGCCTTCGTCCCTATCGTCAAGCGCCTCGATCCCCTGCCCGCAGAAATGCTATGCTCCCGCCATAGAGAAAGCGGAATCTATTTTCCTCTGCGATTAGGGCAACGTTTTAAAGTCATCGAATCTTTTGTGGATTTATCGAACCCCAAAGAAGTGGATCGCGCCGAAAAGGATAAGGATTACCGCATCCTGGCGGAGGTCGAAGTAACTCCGCCGGATTGGAGCGAAGAGCAAGTCAAGAACGCCATCCTGCGGTTTACCTTTTCCGAAGACGAACAATTGAATGTAGAGATCATTCAGGAA
Source organism: Candidatus Omnitrophota bacterium (assembly GCA_040755155.1). NCBI lineage: Bacteria > Pseudomonadati > Candidatus Omnitrophota > Candidatus Omnitrophota bacterium. The sequence continues at coordinate 34,828 of JBFMBP010000104.1, forward strand.
GACGAGACGAACGGCGAAGAAGCGTATATCTTATGGCCGAAACGAATAGAGCCATGCGTCGACGCCATCATGTAGGGTGGGCTCAAAGCGAAGCGCAGCCCACCGCTTACTATGTTAGGATGAATCTTCATGTCCGCCGCCGTCATCGATCTTTGTCCGGTTCCTCCCGCATGGGCCGACGATAAAGGCGGTTGGGGCGTTATTGACGATAGTTGGCGCGGCATAGAGCATGACGACGCCGTCGAGTGGCTCAGCGATACGAACGCGGGGCCGTTGATAGCGCATCCCGCATCCGCCGTAGATGCGATGGCGCCGGAGGGAGCAAGCGCCGCTTTATATCCCCTGTTCCATCGTTTTATGGAAAAGCGAGAAACCGCCGAAGACGATTGGCTGGCGTTGTTGCTTCCAGCGGGAACATCCCTGCAGGCTTCGCGTCCGCTGCGGGACAGCGTTCAAGCGGCGGGATGGACGGGAGCCGTATTTCTTGCAGACGGCGGGCCGTTGTTAGCGATGGGAGAAGCATGGAGCGCGCCGGAGAAGAGCGGTTATTATTCCGTTTTTCGCGAACGGGAACATCTGACAGAAACGTCGCTGGTGCGGGTGGAAGCAGAAGCGAATATCCTGCGCGCCGAGTTGTTATGGCAATGCCGCGACGCGGACAGCGAACATGCGGAATCGCGAATGCGGCAAGTTCATAAGGAAATCGGCTGCGTTCTCAACCAACCTTCGATCCTGCAAGACGGCGAGAGGCTCATCGCCTGCGCCCGGCTGTTGGAAGGCGTCCGCAAGAGCGAGATCATTTTAGAGATCAAGCGAAATGCTTGGATTGGACTGCGAAGAGGCGTCTGGGATTTTCTGCCGTTATTGCAAGAAGCCAGCGCGATTACGGAATCCCGCCTTGTGGAAATCGCTTCCGATTGGGGGGAGATTTCACGATTGGAATTCTGGTTCGGATACCCAGAATCGGCGGTGCATCCGTTAACGGAATCTCGAACCGTCCATAGCCGTTGCGACGCGGCGCCGAAACGAATCCGCTGCCGGATGGAGCGATTGATGGACGGCGGAGCGGCGATCGCGATAGAATGGGACGCGGGAAGCGGAGAACGCCGCATGGCGTTTCCGATATTATGCCAATCATCCTAAAGGATGCGGCGGGCTGCGCGTCGCTTTCAACCCACTCTGCCGCTAACAGCAGCATCGAGATTATTTCGCCGTTGCGCTGGCGGCGATTCGATTCATTTCCTCGTTTTGAAATAATCTATATTTCCATCCTGCAAGAACGAGGAAGAGCAGTTCCAATCCCAAGTAGATGAGAACATACATTCCGCCGCCAGAACCGAAGCCGTAGCTATGCAAACCGGAGGCCAGAACGAAATTGACGCCGTACCAGGTCATCAAGATCAACCAAAAACCGAGAATGGCGCCCACGGCGGTTCCAAAATCGCGCAGCCAGTTGATGGATCGAGCGTGAAGAATGACCATATAGCCCAACAGCGAAATCAACGCCCAGGTCTCCTTGGGATCCCAACCCCAAAAGCGGCCCCAGGATTCAGCAGCCCAAACGCCGCCCAATATGGTTCCGGCGGCCAAAAGCACGACGCCTGCCTGGAGCACGCGATAGATAAAAAGATTCAGTTCTTTTAGCAACGCTTTCCTTTGCGGGAAATAAAAATAGATCGCCATAACGATATGCGCCAATCCCATCGCCAGCGCGAAAGCGCTGTAGCTGATGGTGATGGTCAAAACATGGACGATCAACCAGTAATTATTCCGCAATACGGGAACCAGCGGTTCGATATTCGAATCGAAAGGCAGGATGTCCGCCAAAATCAACGTGCACACTCCCAAGAAAGAAGCGCAAGCAATGAACCAACGGCGGCGATAGATCGCCTCGAAAACGAGAGCGAACAGGATGATTCCCCAGCCGACGAAGATCACCGACTCGTACATGTTGGAAACCGGCGCTCTTCCGGAAATCAAACTGCGCAGAATGAGGCCGAGCGAATGATAGATAAATCCTATATCGAAGACGGCGAAAGACGCCCAATATAAAATCCTATGGGTATAAAAGAAGGATGTGAGTAACATCAAAAACGCCAATAAATAGAATATCCATGCGTTCAAAAACGGCCGGGAACGATTGAAATAGATTTCCCGCTGCAAATCTTCAAGCGAAGGATAGCTGGCCGGATTGAGTCTGGCGAGTTGGGCTTTCAAATCGCGCCCCGCCTGCGCGAAGGCTTTCGAATCGTGCGTGCGCACCGCCGCCAATAGATTCCGATACGCTTGCTTTAGAGAATCTTGCGTCTCTTGGGTATAACTCATTGCGCTAACTATAGGCAGCCAATCGGAGTTCTGGGGCGATCCTGGAGGCGGGGGGACGATATGGGCCGCCTCGCCTTTGACGATGTCTTGAAAGAGATTGAGCTGATGCATGAGGGCGCCAATTTCCTCTTCCAGGCGATTCAACTTTTGATCGGCGCTGCTTTTTTGGATTACGCGGTCGGCCCATTGCTGAAAATGAGGATTGGCCGACAATTCGCTGTAGGAAAAGAATGTCTCTTGACTCGCGAGTCCCAACGTTTCTTTGAGCGGACGATAATCGAGGCGGATCAGTTTTTCGTTCGCCCAATCCGGCTGCGCCAGCAGGGAAAGCAGCATCCCCATATGATCCGCCCCATGATATTTCCAGCGTCCGGTCAACGTTTTCATCGATTCGCCCGCGAACGTATCCAGCGGCTTGTATCGTCCTCCATCCAAAACCGCGATATCGCGGACAACGCTGAAGTCGAAGCTGGTCGGCGGTTCAACGGCGGATAGAGAAAGAGCGCTTAGTAACAATATAAAAACAAAGAATACATATTTTCGCACGTTATTTTCTCCTTGAAGAAGAAATAGGAAATTCGAAAAATTGGATTGACGCAATCGCTGCATTTAGGATGATATTTTCCGATGGGAGTATTCAATCCTGAAAAACGACGGCTTTTCGGGCGCCGTATGTTTTCGAACCGAAGATGAGAATCATTCCCAAAATCAAGACAATGGAGCCGAAGTAAATAATCGGCGTTCCCGGCGCACGCGCCACGCTGAAAACCGACACGTCCGCCTCGCCGTTTTGGCCTTCGATATAGCTGGATTGATAAACGAGAAATTGGTTATAGCCCAAGGGATTGTTCATATAGATCAACTGTTCCCGGTCGATACGATTCGGGGCGTCGATGAGTTTTACTTTACTTTGAAAACTGGCGGGGCGGTTGGTGCCGGGATAGCGCGGGGCTTCGAAATCGACCAATTGGATCGAGAAGCCCATCGGGAAACGTTCCCGGCCAAATTCCACCGTACAGATTTCGCCGCCGGCGGCCAGCGTTTCGGGAGCATCGAACGAGACGTATTTTTGCGCGGCTTCTCCCTTGTTTTCCAAGCGGACATGAATCAATGGATTGTTATGTTGTCCAGACCCATTCATTCCGCCGTCCACGATCTCCTGGACGGCTTTCGCGCCGGGCAGCCAATCGTCGATCCGCATTTTGAAATCGCTCCAGGTCGTGGCGAACGAACCGCCCTTTTCCACTTCGCCGGTTGCGCATTGAACATTAGCGTTCATCGCCCGGTAATGCAGTATTCCTTGATCGTCGACGATAAGGTCAATCTGGTTGGCCGCCTGGCCTGGCGCAGGAGGCGCTAGGCGATTTTGCAGGTCTTCCGCCGAAGCGGCTTTATGGAAAGTCACCTTGGCGCTCATCAAGTTCAACGTTCCCATGCTGGCATGATCGGCCAATAGCCATTCTTCCAGAGCCGCTTGAGCGGCGCCCTCCTGAAAGATGGAGATATGCGCGCCGTATTGTCCGGCGGGTCCGCCGCCGGTTACGCGCAGAACGGATTGAGGATTGGAAAAATAACGATCGACGTAGCATACGACGCCCGTATCGCCGACCGGATAGCGAATTTCCTTGCCCGGCGGCAGCGGCTTATCGAGAAACCAAGGATCGAACGTCTGCCGGACGTTCAGGCGTGGAATCGAAACAGCCAAGACAGTATGATCGACGAGAATTTCGTTCGACGATTCCCCCTCGCTCAGAATCAATTGGCCTTCAATTCCGAATTTTCGCGTAACCACGGAACCGAGGAGAATTATGACGATGCCGATATGCGTGATGACGAAGCCCGTATGTCTTTTTTTCCAGGGAAAGCGGCTGACCGCCGAGAAAATGACGTTGACGCCCAGAAAAAAAAGATAAAGATCGAACCACCATGTCTTATAAATATATTCCTGCGCCTGGTCAGTTCCCGCGCTGGACTCGTAGAACGTCGCCCAGCCGAGAATCGCCGCAAAAAGAAGGAGAAGAATAATAGCGAGTTTGATGGAAGCTAAGAAATCGAATATCTTCGTGGACAGTGAGATCACAATATATTGTTCATTCGCCTTTTCTAGGATTGATTATCGATCGAAAATTCAAAGATGCCGTGAAGGAAGTATAGCGAATCCTTTTATGAAACCCAAGTCATGAATCTTTTGGCTCCGCGCATCGATCTTTCGCGGAAAGGAAAGCGCCCGTGCCATCGATCTGGACTTACTCCGACGACGCCGACCGGGGATACGGCCTATTCAAGCGCCGCCTCTTCGGCGCGTTAAGCCGCCGAGGCTGGGAAACCTCTCTGGCGGAAGCGCCGCTATTGGATCCCGGTTCCAAAGCCGTATTGAGGAACCATTATCTGAATCATCCCAGCGAGTGGGTTCTATTAATCAACCAGACGGCGGCGCAGTTCTACGCCTACCTGGAAATTCCTCTCGCTTTGCGTCCGGCGGCGCAAAAGAAGATCGTCTGGTTCCTCGACGATCCCGCCTTTTTTCTCGATCGTCCTTTAGATAAGACGGAATACGTTTTTTCGTTCGACGAAACTTATGTGGAATACATTCAATCCTTCCATCCCGCCGAATGCGGCTTCTTGCCGCTGGCGGCGGATCGCGAGGAATTGGGAACCTTCGACGAACGCTTCGCCTGCGGCGTATGCTTCGTTGGCGGGATCGTCGATCAATCCGATCGCCGCCGCCAGCTGAGCTCGGAAATGACGGATTATGTAGACCGGCTAGTCGAATTGAAATTGCAACAGCGCTGGAAGACCTTCCAACAACTGGCGTTGGATATGCCCATCGCGCCGGGAAAGAGCATTACAATCTCGCCCCAGACGGCTCATTATTTATATTGGGAAGCGAACAACCTCTATCGGTTGCGGATCATGGAAGCCTTGGCCGATTACGATTTGCGCATCTACGGCAACGAGGGCTGGGAAATCCTGCTCAAGGATTCGCCCTTGCACAACAAGTTCTTCGGACCTTTAGATCCCGTGAAAGAATTGCCGCATGTTTTCGCCTCGGCGAAAATCAACATTAACATTCACAGCATCCAATGCCGGGGCAGTATGAACCAACGCGATTTCAACGCTCCCGCTTCCGGCGGATTTTTGCTTTCGGATTGGGCGCCGGCGGCGGGGAAATACTTCCTTCCTTCCGTGGAAGCCGTCTATTGGAGCGATGCGGACGACTTGCGCCGCAAGATCGATTATTATCTCGAACGAGATGGCGAGCGCCGCGCCATCGCGGAGCGCGGGCACCGCCGCGTTCTGCGCGAGCATACGTACGACCAACGCATCTCCCAATTGCTTCAATATTTATCCGCATAAATATCATTCGCGCCGAAAAACGCCTAGTGTCATGATTGGAGATATGGTACAAGTAATTCATGAAGAAATTGAAGATATAAATCTCTTCTCAGCAAGGTATAGAAAATCGTGGAATCCAAAACCCGCCTGATATTCCCCGCCCTGCTTGCGTTTTTGTTTCTGTTATTAACGATCGGTCTCATTCTCAGTTATTTTTCGCTGCCTCTAATGGGATTTGATAGAGTTGGGATATTTATCGATTATCCTAGCATTTACTTTGTTTTTGCCGTCGGTTTCAGCCAAACGATTACGCGTTTTTCCATTGGAGAAATGATATCGGCATTCATAAATGCAGGACGTCGCCCTAAATCGAAAGAAGAGCAATCTCATCAAGATTATTTCTGGCAATGCGCAATCCGCAACTTGCTCGTCGCTGGCGCTTTGGGCAGCATAATCGGAGCCATCCAAATGCTCTCTAGTCTCTCCGATCCCGTCGTCATAGGGCCGACTATCGCTCTGATAGGACTGACATTCTTATATTCCAGCCTCGCCAGCCTGCTTCTCCCAATTCCTGCTCTTATTCTTATCCGCAGATTTTCGTCAAATCTCGAATCAAAAAATTGGAAATCGGATTATTTTAAAAGGATTATCGATAACGGCGCAATAGAGGGTTTATCTATATCGGAAGTGGTTGGCAACACTTTATCTGGTGGATTAATCATTGCCTCGATTTTAGCCGGAGGCGGCAAGTTACTCAATTTTATCGACCTCCCTTCGCTAATCTTCGTTTTTGGAAGCGGATATGCCTTTTATCATATCTCCCGCACACGGAATCGTATTTTTTTAATCCTTCTCGCTTTCTTTTTTCTTGTCTTCGCCATAATGGCATGGCCGCAATTTCATCCTTTATTATTCATCTCATTTGTCTTAATTGTTCTCTTGATATTTTTCTTATTATCAAAAAATTTTAATGAAGCGATCGATATCCCGTTAGGGGAAAACCTAACGATAGCCCTCTCTTTATCCGCCTTGTTCTGCGCGTTTTGGGGAATTGGAAATATGCTTTTTTATTTCAATAATCTCGCCTTTTTCGCGCCCAATGTTGCGTTAGCCGTATTATCCTCCTTCTATGCATTGCTAGGTCTTCTATTCGTCTCTTTTCCGATGGAAGATCGCGACAATCTCGCCAAAAGACGGATAAGAAGTTTACCTGTCAGTCACTTGTTTTGGTTCGTTTTTCCCATCGCGGCTTTTATGATTACGATTATCCCGCTTGCGATTGTGACGCTGTTGATGAGTCAAAATACTACACCCGACATTCAACGCGCTTGGGAAATGCTGCCTTCCTATTTCAAACTCCCCTTATTTATGATAGGCATATGGCTAGCGGCCATCCTCGTGTTCTTGGCGGGCTTCATCGCCGCGCAACTGTTTTTGATGTGGAGGAATTACCTGCAATTGCAAACGGCGCAAAGCCAGTTGATCCGATCGGAGAAACTGGCTTCATTGGGACAATTGGTGGGAGGCATAGCGCATGAAATCAACAATCCCATCAATTTCATTTTATCCAATATCGAACCGTTGAAAGAATACCTGCAATCTTACAAACGTCTGGACGCTTACATTGCGAGTCAAAAAACTAAACTTCCCTCGACGCTTCAGACTGACATCGAAGCGCTGCGGCAAGATGCCGATTTGGATTTCGCCGGAGAAGACAGCGAAAAGATTCTGGAGTCTTTTCAAGAAGGCTCCAAGCGGATTTCCAAGATCGTCGAAGCTCTGCGCCAATATTCCCGCATCGATAAGGATTATTATTCTTCTTACGATCTGCGCGAGTCGGTGGATTCCGCTCTCGCTTTATTGGCGAATCGCATGAAAAATCGGATAGAAATTCATAAAAATTATGAAGAAATACCGGCCATTCGTTGTTCTCCGGCGCAAATCGACCAAGTTTTCTTCCATATTCTTCGCAACGCCGATCAGGCTATTGCGGAAAAGGGGCATATCTGGATCGATATCCGCAGCGAGGAAAATTCCATCATCGTTACGATCCGCGACGATGGCAAAGGCATCGCGCCGGAACATTTATCCAAAATCTTCGATCCCTTCTTCACGACGCAGCCCATCGGCGGAGGAACAGGCCTCGGCCTTTCGCTTTCCCAAGGGATTATCGAACAGCACGGCGGAACCTTATCCGTCGAGAGCGAACTCGGTAAAGGCAGCGCCTTTACCGTATCGCTTCCCATTCGGCAAGAGCGTCAAGCAGACTAAGAAACGTTTCGCCGATGCGTTATTTACCGGAATCATCGGGAACGGCGTTGAAAACAAGAACCTCGAATGGCGCCAATTCGAACGGTTGCGGCTTTCCCGCCGATAAGGCAAGCGCTGGTTTATCCGAATCCATTTTCCACGGACTTTTCAGCGTATATTTCAAAGGCGCGCCATTGGGGAGTTCAAACGCTTGGGCGATATCCACCGCAATGGTTTGCGCTTTAGACGCGGGATTGCGCAAAGCCAAAATCCCTTTCCGCTGCGACCAGGACGCCCAGCCGTAGGGCTGGCCTGCGCCGGGATCGCCGCCGATCCAATGGACGTCGGCCAGAACATCGGCGTTAGCCTGCGACCATTTCGCCGCTTCCGCCAAATCGTCCCAATTTTCCGGCTTCATCATCGACGGAGTGATATAGAGTTCCTGCAGGCAGGTTCCGCAGGCGAAGAAGGATTGAATTTCCTGGCGGAATTCCTCGCGGGAATCGCCGCATTCCGACGCAGATCCGAATCGAGCATGGGCGATGCCTTGGTTCATGAGCGAATTCAACGGATAGAGCGGCGCTGGACGCACCACTTGGCGAAAAGTAATCATATCGCGATAGGTAATCCATTGCTCGCGCTTGGAACCTTCGCCATAAAAGCCCATATCGCCGCCGCCGCGCCAGGTGGAATCGCCGAACCAAAGCCAATAGGGCGACGGCCATGTTCCCGTCGTGATGCTGATGAAAAGGTCCGGCTTGCGTTCGCGCAGTTCCCGAGTCAGCCGCAGCATGGCTTCCGTCTCGTAAACGTCTTGCGTTAATCCGTCGAACTTGAAGAAATTGGAGCCGTTCTTATCGATCATCTCCAAACACGTTTCCAAAAACCGCCCGTAATACTTTGGCCCAGCCAGCGAGAATTTATCGTTTTTAAATTCGAATCCCTCCTGGCGGCCATAGGCGTATCGATCTTTCGCCGCTTCGCCGTATCCGCCGAAAGGAGAAAGCCAAAAGCCCAGCGTACTTTTATAACGTTGCGACGCCGCCAGAATTTTAGTGAAGCCGTTGGGGAAGTTTTCTTTGATCGCGCGCCACAAGGTTTTGGGATCGTCCCAGCCGTCGTCCCAGACGTAGGAAGCTAGAGCCACGCCCCGCTTTTCGGTCAACTCGCGCCCAAAGGATTCAACGGCGTTCAAGCATTCCGCTTCATCGATCTTCTTGCCGTCCCAACAGATGTCGTACCATGCGTTGTAATGCAGAAAGGGGCGGTGGGGATGCGCCCGCTCGCGTTCGATGTAATATAAAAATCCCCGCCGCATTTGCCCTTCGGGCGCCGAACCCGCCGCGCAGGTTTGCAAAATCACTTCGCCCGGTTTTAAAACCATATCCATTTTCAATCCGCATCGAGTCCGGACGTCGGATGTAGAAATAATCGAATTAGGATGTTCATAGGCGAAAAACAAGTTGCCCGCCGTTACCGGCGAACCGGGGACGGTCCCAGCGGATTGCATCTGCTCGGCGAGCAAATCCACAAGTTGAATTTCCTTGATCGCCAATTCCTTATCCCGCGTCTGCATCTCGAATTCCTGCCGTATGGCGTTGGCGCCGTCGCGCAAGATCGCCCGCCAGGATACGACTAAATTTTTATCCGGCGAAACCAGAAGCGCCGCTAGCTGCTGGCCTGGATAACGATGCCCCAGGTTGGAGTCTTTCGGTTCCGGTTCCAACTCGGTAATTACAGGGCCTCTGGTTATCGCCATATCGGAAGCAGAGAGCGTCCGGCCATCTTGCAAAATAAGGCGAAACAGCTCGGCGCCTTTCAAATCCAGCGTCTGTTGGTTCAGCCGATCGATAACGCAGACGGGAGCGGCTTTTCCACCGGAAAGTTTCCAGACGCAAGATATCGCGGTGTTGGAGAGCGCCCAATCGCCGTTTGGCCTTTCCACTTGCGCCGGGCCAGGATCGGGGCCGGGAAAGTCCAACGCTTCGGCGGAGGAGACGACGGCGAAGCAACAAACGAAAGAAAGAACGATGGGCGATAGAATCCGCTTCATAATTGACCTCCGAAAGAAATGATACTATCTTTGATAAAGAATAATGTATAATTTCCTTTAAAAATATTGGTGGATTATCAATCCATGATGAAATACGAAATCATCCTTTACTGGAGCGAAGAAGATCAGGCGTTTATCACCGAGGTTCCCGAACTCCCCGGCTGTATAACCGACGGCGCGACATATCAGGAAGCTCTCGCCAACGCCGAAACCGTCATCCGCGAATGGATTGAAACGGCGCGGGAACTCAACCGTCCCATTCCACTCCCTAAAGGAAAACTTATGTACGTTTAACCTTACGCTCGAAATTGTTTTCAAAAAGAAAGCAGGATGGGTCACGTTTTTTTTACCTTTCGGTTTTTGAATAAATATAAAATTGACGGGTCAAACAACGCCACCCATTCTACGATCTATTGACGAACAGGCTCTTTTTCTGATATACTTTAGTCAATCCGGTTATCCGGAGGTGGATGGTATAAAACCATCGGGACCCGAAAGGGTCCTTTTTATTTATAGGAACTTTTTGCCAAAGAAACGCTCTCCCTGCCTATCGTATTTCCTTTGTAAAATTACAATAATTTTTTGTGCGAATACTCCCAAAGGTTTTTCCAGAACACCGTGTTCGTTAAGAATTTCATTGCGGCTTGGATGCGCTAAAAGATCGGCTAGTTGCAATCCGGCGATATTATTCGCCTTGGATTTCACCTTGAGTTGCTTGCTGCTCAGAACGTTTTGAAACCTTTCCGCAGAAATATATTCCGTTCCTTCCCGCCATAAGTGGAGAAAAGCCGCTTTCAAGCGGATGTCTTCTTTTCCGCCTCTCGATTCCGCAAGTGCGTCCCCTTTGGCGTTATTCCGCTCCAAGAAAAGAACAAAGCGTTCCAGCATAACGGCAAGGCAATAATGATAAGGATCGTATTTCCACGTTATATACGTTTCCTTATGCTTTTTCTTATCAATGCAAACGGAAAGCAGGGTATAGTCCCATTCCTGCAAAAGCCGAAGCAACTCCTCGTTAAAACGCTGCCGAGTGGATTCATCCCTTAACGTCAGAAAAGGAAAATGGGCGTTCAACATTTCTTTCCTATGCAAAATGACTGGTTCATCGGGATGGGAACCGAAATATCGAGCTTTCAGATTTTCCATTTGAGGATGAAGCGTTCGCTCAACGTACTCCAATTCAATTATCGCGCCGGTCAAACTCAAAAACCGATGGTTTGGATCGTCCGAGCTCCCTAAATCCGAATTCCCCGCCTCATCAATATAAATTCGAAATTTCATTCGTTCTGCAACCTCACACTGCTGTCTCAATCGCGACGCTTAAAAGATTTCACAAGATTGATTGGTTTCACTCGTCACTTATTTCAATCTTCTCTGGCATTCTTCGATCATTCCCTTCCAATACGGTTGCAGAAAATGGGGCAATTCCAGGGCTTCTTTGGCGTATTGCCGCGTCGCCAAGTTCGGATCCAATTGAGCCTGGATTACGGTTTCGCTGCGGTTGTCCGCCAGCGCCAGCACGCTGGAATCCGGCGCTACGATCTTGGAATCGCCCGCCGACCACTTGCCTTCGCATTGCGGCCCCACGGAATTGGAAAAGACGTAATAGATGGCGTTCTCGAAAGCGCGAACGGCAATGCCGTCGCGGCCTTTGCGCTTGGCTTTGGAAACCGCTTTATCGTCCAATCCCGCATTGGGATGAAACAGAATCTTCGCTCCCATCATGACGGGAATCCGCACCAATTCCGGATAGCGCCGTTCGTGGCAAATAATGGCCGTGCAGGGGATGCGGTCGAGATGAAAGAACGCCAGCTTATCGCCGGGCGTAAAATATTGTTTATCGACGGGAGTGAGATGAATTTTGGAGTATTGGAAAATAATCTTCCCCTTGCGGTTGAAAATCAATAGGGAATTTTTCAACCGGCCATCTTCAAACGTAGGCGAACCTACTAAGACGTTGCATCCCGCTTCACTCACGGTGCGTGAGAGATAAAGCAATGCTTCGTGAATCGTCCGAGGCGTCAGCTGGGCGAAGTCGTACACGTAACCCGTAACGGCGCATTCGGGGAAGAGAACGGCGTCCGCGCCATTATTCGCCGTGTTTTTAATCGTAGCAGCGATCCATTCGATATTTTCTTCGATAGTTTCGCGGAATATCATTTGAACGGAAGTGACAGTAAACATACGCAAAGGTACTCCATTCCCGATCTTAAGATATAATGATTACGCCATAGCGCCATCCTAACATAAAGAATAAGAATTTGCAGCTCGGCGCGAAACGAATTGTCCGGAAATCATTCATCCATGAACGCATCCCTCTATGGAGCGCCCTCGGCGCCAACGCCTAGCCCTTCCAACAATCATAATCAACGCAACTTTATCATGCACTTTTTCGATGGAGCGCTATACATGGGCGGGCTGGCGTTCACCTCGCCAGAAATCGTGCTCTCCGTTTTGATTTACCGGCTGGGAGGATCGGAAGCGGCGATCGGCGGCGTATTCGCCCTGACGGAATTGGGCCAGGCGCTGCCGCAGTTGCTGATGTCGCCCATCATGGACGGATTGCCGCGCAAGAAATTCACTGTGTTGTGCGGGGCTTTTCTGCAACGGCTTCCCTGGCTGATTTTGGGACTCCTGTTATGGTTGGGAAACGTCGATCAAAGCGGAAAATTCGCGCCGATCGTTTTAGCGCTGGTCGCCGTCGCCTTTCTTGCGGGCGGCGCGATAGGTCCCGCATGGAACGCCTTCGTAGCCTCCACGGTTCCCCAACGGCGGCGCGGGCGGCTTTTCGCCCTGCGGCAGCAAGGAGCGGGAGTTTTGGGAATCGCCGCAGGGATCGCCGCCGCTTACGTCATCGATTCTTTTCCCTTCCCCTATAATTTCTCTTTTCTATTCTTTATTACTTATTTCTTTTGGATGTCGTCGCTCGCGAGTTTGGCTTTCGTCAAGGAATCTCCCCTTCCCGCCCGGCCGCACGAAAGCATGAGGGAATATTATTGCAAACACATCCCCGGCATTTTGCGGCAAGATAAAGATTTCCGCTGGTTTCTCGTTCTCAAAGCGGGAATGTTATTATCCATGATCTCCTTCGGCTTTTATTCGGTTTACGCCATCAAGCATTTTCAAGCGCCGCCGTATTACGCAGGCCGCTTCACCAGCGGCTATATGTTGGGCCAAATCTTTTTCGCTTTTCTCTTCGGCGCCATCGTAGACCGCTATGGCCATCGCATCAACGCAATTTACTTTTGTCTGATTATCATTGCGCAAAACATCCTCGCTTTGATGGCGCCATCCGTAGCCGTATTTTTCGGCGTGTTCCTTATCATGGGCGCCATCCGCAGCATCCAGATCATCACCTTCATCACCATGCCGATGGAATACGCCGATTCGCGCGACCATCCCACCTATTACGCCTTAAGCAATACCCTGCTGGCGCCGTTTTATCTGTCTGGCTTATTGGGAGGATTTTTTGTTCCCTACATTGGTTATCGCGGCTTGTTTCTTCTCTCCTCCTTTTTCGCTCTCTTGACTCTCATCTGCGCCATTCGATTCGTCCGCGATCCTCGGCATGGGAGGGATGCTTTTCTAGGAGAAAAGGATGGCTAAACTCCTATCGCATATCATGCAATAATTGCAAAATTATTATGTCTGAAAATTCAGGATAGGGACAGATAAAGATAGCCGTGAGTATGGCGTCTGCCGGAAAGAAAGAGAAGACCATGCGAAATCGCTTCATCCAATGGACTATCTTAATAGCCGCGCTGGGAGGCATTAACGCCGAAAGCGCAAACCAAGAAACGATAAAGGAAGATGTAATGAAAGAAGAAATTTCCATCATTCCCCAACCAATGAGCCTTAAAAAGACCGGCGGCGCCTTTACGCTAGATCGCAACGCCGTTATCCAACTCGATTCGTCCGGCGAGGATATCGCGGCGATCGGCGGATGGTTGGGCGAATGGTTATCGAACGCCTTGGGAAGCGAGATTCCCGTCCTAGCCGCCAACGCCGTCCCGGCGAATGCGAAGCGCATCGTATTGTCTATCGAGGAAAAGAACGAACCGCTGGGCGAAGAAGGATACGAATTGACGGTCTCGACGCAGACGATCCTCCTGCGAGCCAATCGTCCGGCGGGATTATTCTACGCCGTCCAGACGCTGCGGCAGTTGCTGCCGCCCTCGTTCGAGAAAAGCGGCGCCGCGGCGGCATCTTGCGCCATTCCCGGCGTCGAGATTGAAGATCGCCCGCAATACCGCTGGCGCGGAGCGTTATTGGATTGCGCCCGCCATTTTATGACCAAGGATTTTCTGCTGCGCTATATCGACCTTCTCGCCTATCACAAATTGAACGTATTTCATCTGCATCTCACCGATGACCAGGGATGGCGGATCGAAATCGAAAAACATCCCAAACTGATGGAAGTGGGCGCATATCGCATGGAAGGGAACGAACGCTACGGCGGATATTATTCCAAGAAAGACTTGCGGGAAATTATCGCCTACGCTCAAGCCCGATTCATTACAGTCATTCCCGAATTCGAAATGCCCGGACACGCATCCGCCGCCATCGCCAGCTATCCCGAATTGGCCTGCGACGGACAATCGATTTCCGTCCTCACGGAATGGGGCGTTTTTAAAAATGTTTTCTGCGCGGGCAAAGAAGGCGCGTTCGATTTTCTGGAAAGCGTCCTAGACGAAATCATCGACATTTTTCCCTCGCCCTATATCCATATCGGCGGGGACGAAGCGCCGAGAGATCATTGGCAAGAATGCCCTCTCTGCCAAAAACGCATTCAAGAGGAGCATCTTAAAAGCGAAGCGGAGTTGCAAAGTTACCTGATCCGCCGCATCGAGAAATTCCTTTCATCGCGGGGACGCCGTATGATCGGCTGGGATGAAATTTTGGAGGGCGGGGGACTGCCGCCCAGCGCCATCGTTCAATCCTGGCGGGGAATGGACGGGGCCGTAACCGCTTCCAAGTTGGGCCATGACGTCGTCTCTTCTCCCAATCCCTTCGTCTATTTCGATTACCCCCAGGAGGAGAAGCAAGTTTCCTCCAAGCCGGACTGGATGATATTGACGACGATGGAGAAGACCTATTCCTTCCGCGCCACGCCGCCGGAATTGACGCCGGACGAAGCGAAGCATGTTTTGGGAGCGGAATGCGCCTTATGGACGGAGCATTCCCCGCAAGAACAGGTAGACCAGCAAACGTTTCCGCGCCTCTGCGCCTACAGCGAAACCGTCTGGACGCCGGAGAAGGCGCTGGATTGGCAGAATTTCCAAAAACGAATAACGCCGCATTTAGAGCGGCTGGCGGCGCTGGGGGTGGATTATTATCGGTGAAGAATAGAGCGTTTTAGAATTGCTTAAGAAGTCATGTTACGCGCAATGAATAATCAAAGGAATCTCTTACTCTCGTCGATTGAATCACGAAGACGCGATATGAAAAGAAAAACACAAAAAATCCCCTCTTCAACCCGCCGTTGAAACGGCGGGCTATTCTCGTTTGCCCCTTTAAAGGGGCATGTGGTAATAAACCAGCCTTTCAAGGCTGGGATGAGCGATTTCGTGGAATTTGATTTATTTTATATTGTTACCCTTCAAAAACGCAACCGATATAAAGACCATTCACTGTCTATGGATGAGTATTTCAATCCGCAGGCAAGATGCCTGCACTCCCAGATTTATTTCAGCGCCGAAATGACCGACCGCAGATACTCCACGTCCCCGCGCAAAACGGCGATTCTTTGCTCTTTTGGGTAATGGCCGAGAGAATCGTCTTCGATGCTGACGTCGCCTTGGTAGCCGGATTGATGGAGCCAATCGAGAATTTGGCCGAAATTCAAATCGCCGCCGGCTACAGGGACGGAATTTTCACCGTACTGCCAGCCTGGTTCGCGCTGGGTTTCGCGCTTGTCTTCGGGATGGGCTACGTTTTTGGCGTGAAAATGCCTGGCGCGCGGTATCAATTCCTTGACGAGTTCGTAGACTTTGGAGCGGGGATAGCCGTACCAATACAAATTGATGGGATCCAGGCATAAGCCCAATTCGTCGGGCTTGAAGGCGGCGAGCACTTTTCCCGTAATCTCCATGCGGTTCCAATAATATTGCAGATTTTCGAAGGCGATGGTTACGCCGGATTTTTTGCCTTGCGCCGTCAGTTCTTTGAAAAGAGCGATTGAATTGGCCACGAACTGATCGTCGGGAACGTCCTTGGCGCCGACGGGGAAATAGATGAAACGGACGCCCGCTTCTGGAGCGTTTTTAATCAAATCCAACGCCCATTTCGGCGCAGGCTTTTTTTCCGCTGTAATGGAAAGCGGCGCGCAGAGGACGGGTACTTTCAAACCGTATTTGGCGGCGTCTTCCTTAACTTGCTTCGCATGGGCGGGCGTATCGAATCTATAGGGCTTCTTTCCATCGACGATCGCGCTGGGGCAGCTCAAATCGGGATTGACTTGAATCTCGATAGCCTTCACGCCGGCGTCTTTAGCGGCTTGAAACGTATTCTCGTCGCTGACCTGGTTCAAAAGATAATTGCATATCATTACTTCCCACTGCGGCGCTTTTTGTTCCTGCGCGAGGACGCAATTCGTCATCATGATTCCCCCTATTCCAAAGAATAGAACGCTTAACAGAATGGTTTTCGTCTTAATCATCGTCTTCCATCTCGCCTTTCTCTATAATGATGCAAACGAAATTATCATATCAGAACGCTTCGCCCGTGCAAACCGTTCTTTTCTCGAATATGATAGACTCATCGCCCTAAATAGTCAGCAGTCAAGATTGCAATTGCGAAATCGATATCGAAACAACCAGCGAATCCCTTCATGAAAACGAAAAACGATTGGTGCTTCCGCTTTTTCAACAACCCCGATTACTTGGATATCTACCGCGACATGACAAGTCCCAGCCGGACGCATCAAGAGTTGCGCATGTGCGAAGAAGTCTTGAAATGGCGGGAAGGAGAGCCGATTTTAGACGCTCCCTGCGGCGCGGGGCGGCATTCGCTGGATTTGGCGCGGCAGGGACATCTCGTTTACGGCGTCGATATTTCCAACTATCTCTTGGGAATTGCGCAAAAGGAATCGATCAATCTGACGGTTCAATACCCGCCCCGCTTCGTGCGCGGACTGATGCAAGCCCTTCCCTTCAAAGATTGTTATTTTCAATACGCGATATGCCTCTTCAGCAGTTTCGGCTATGGCGAAAACGAGAAAGAAAATCTCGCCGTATTGGAAGAATTCGCCCGCGTTCTTTATCCGGGAGGCAAAGCGTTGATCGACGTAATGAACCGCCATTACCTCACTCCGCGCTTGAAAAAAGTCTACGAATCGGTGCAATCGGGACTGCGGGTGCGCGAAGAGCGGACGATCACCGACAACGAACGCCGCTTGCACAATTCGATCATGGTTTGCGACCCGCAAGGACACAAACGGCGTTATCTTTACAATCCCTGGCTGTTCAACGGCTTCGAACTTTCCTGGCTGGTTTCGCGGGCGGGATTGAAGGTGGAGGCGATCTATGGCAATTTCCGCGCCGAGACCTATACCCCGCAAAGCGAACGCGCCATCGTGGTCGCCGTTAAGCCAGTCTAATCCCGCCCTCATCGATCCGTGGAATATATCTCATACGCCGCGTCCCCATTAGGATAAAAATTCCGAAAAATCGGCGCTGCGCCGTCGATTTCTCCCGCCTTGGCGAGGTAGAGATTCTTGCCGGGAGCGAGGTTGCGCCAACGGGCGATGGAACCGTAATCGACGCCGCGATAGCGCAGATATTCGTTATGGCGAAAATCGCCGTAGATGGGGACGTAATGAAAAAACGGCAGGATATACTTGGGATAATCGGCGCCGGAGAACGGTCCCGGCTCGCGTCCGGAAAAGACGGCCAACGCTACGGGATGCAGGCGGACGTTATGCGAAACGATGACGCGGTCGTAATCCGAATTGTTCTTCTCCAAAAATTCCACCGCTTCGCGCAGTCCGTATTGCCAGGAGGGCGCGGAGGAGGCGGGATAGCGGAAAACATAATCGTACGCCGTCAAAGAAAAATTGACGAGGATGGCGGCGGCTAAGGCGGCTTTGGCCCAAAGCCGCCAAAGTGGAGACGATATTTTCCCTAGGAGAAAGAAGATTCCTATGGCGCTGACGATTTCAATCAGATTCAAGCCGCAGATAGCGCGCAGGGGATTGGGCATACTGTTTAGATCATAACGATCATAAGTCATGCTGGAGGGAATGGCAAAAGCGAACAGCCAGAACAAGAGAAATAAATGCGGCATTAGTCTTTTTTTTACGATGAAAAAAAGTCCAGCCAGGAAAAAGGGGAATAAAACCGCCAAGGCGACGCCTGCTCCCAATAAATGCAGCGAGTTGGGATTACCTTTCCAAAAGAGAAACAAGGGAGAGAGATGTTCCAAATAATGCAGCAAGAAAAGCCGCCAGCCGTCTTCGCGCTGAAAGACGGAGAGAAATTTCCAACGCGCCTGCATTTCGTCGTAATGCGCAAATGTAAATAAGATGTAAGGTAAAAGCGCCGCCAGGAATACGAAAATGCCGACGGATAAGTGGAGAAGATGCTCGCTGCATTCTCGGCGATAAATAATGAGGAGACCAAGCATCATGAGGGGAATGAATAAGCGCGCGGAGGGATAGGTATAAACCGTCAGAGCGAAAACGAAGCAACAGGCCGCCAACTCCCGCCAGCGCCGCGTCCGCGTCCAGCGTAAAAACAACCAGAAGGCGGCCAATTGTACAGGCGCTTCCATGACGGCTTCCCAGCCGATGCGGCTGTAATGGACGTTCCAGGGAGATATCGCCGTCAGGGCGGCGGCGATCAGGGCCGTTTCGGCGCCCGCGAATTCCAGGACGAAAAGATACGTCGTCAAAATCGACAACGTTCCCATGACGGCGGAGGGCAGACGCGTCGTATAAGCGTTGACGCCAAAGGGAGCGGAAAAGCATCCGGCGAAATAAATATAAAGCGGGGGACTATACTCGCCCGATTGCTGGAAAAACAAAGGCCAACGATGGCCGTGGTGATCCATGCCGGAGCGATAGACGGAAGCGCCGTCGAAGGCTTTCAGCAGCTCGTCCGAATTCAAGGCGGGAGGGATGCAATCCAATCCCCAAACCCGGAGAAGAAATCCCAGCGCCAATACGATCCAAAGCGTTTTTCGAATTTGTTTAGAAGTGATCCTCGATCCTTTATCTATTGGATCAAGTCTCTTAGCCGTCAACAGAAACGACGCGATTGGCTCTTCAGAAGTTTTTTTCTTGATTTCCATCATAGATTCGGTTATATTTGTAGATAGGAAATTGCTTTGGCCCGAGACCGCGTTAGGGATTTCCTCTTGGAAATGAGGGAAATTCGCGCCCTCCCAAAGCAGTTTTTTATTTTTCAAATAATTCTTTCTCACAATTGCCGCGCTTAAAACCAAATAATAACTTCTTTCCCGATTTTCCTTCCAAGCAAAATAAGCGATTTTTGTCTTTCCATTTTTCTTTACGATAATCAATGAATCGTTTTTACCTTCGTATATTTGATTGAATTTTACCGCAATATCAAGAATGAAATTTTCTACCGATTTATAATCCGAGTTTAAAATGGCGTTTATACGCGCAGGCTTATTTTCTATATGTTTCTTTCCAAATTTCTCGTTCCCATTTTCAAGTCGAATTAGCCCCGCTTTCCTTCGAATTGCTTCGCCTATCTTTTCGTCAATTTCCCCAAAGTCCACTTTGCCATCGGACGTTCTGGAAATTCATCCGATTCCTTCCAAAACAACGGGCCCGGTTCTTCGGAAGTTTTTTTCTTGATTTCTATCGCCGATTCGGTTACAATTTTAGATGTATTCAGCAACAAACTGCTTTGGCCCGAGATAGCGCTAGGGGCCCCGGCGACGGGGCGATTGGACTGCGCCCTTTCCCAAAGCAGTTTATATTTTTGAAAATATCCTTCCCGCGATACAAAAGCGCTGACAACGGAATAAAATCCACCGTCATCATTTGGCTTGAGTATGATTATCGCGAGTTTGTCTCTGCCATTCCTTTTATGTAAAATCAACGCTCCTTTCCATCCTTCGTATATTTTCGTATAGTTATTCGCTACATCCCCAATGAATTCTTCAGCGGATTTATATCCCTCATTAACAATTTCTTTTCCGTGTCTTTTTACTATGTGGATTTTTCCATACCGGTTATCGCCATTTTCCAGCCGTATGACTCCTGTCTGCCGATTGATTTTCGCCGCCGTTTCTCGATCGATTTCCCCAAAGTCCATTTTGCCATCGGGCGTTTTCGCAAATCTCTCCATTATTTTTTTGAATCGAAACTCCGCTTCCCCGCGTCTCTAGTCCCGCAATCGTTCGTGCTATGATACTGCGAATATGGCTGATTCGTTGATAAGGTACAGGGATTCTGCGCCGCGTCCAATCCGAATCCCGCCTATTTTCATTCTTACTCTCGGCTGCGAAATGCCAAGATAGGAAGCTGGATCAGGTTTTTATGCGCTACGAATGGTTCATCGCCAAACGCTATCTTCGTCCCCAAGGCGGGGCGACGTTCATTTTTCATCTTACGTTGATCAGCATTGCCGGGGTGGCTTTGGGCGTGACTTCTCTAATCACCGTCATCTCAGTCATGAACGGATTCGGCAACGATCTACGGGCGAAAATCCTGCAAGGGCGTTCTCATCTGGTTTTGAATTACGACGCTTTGGAGAATTACGAAGAATACATGCCGATGTTTTCCACGGTGGAGAACGTCGCCGCTTGTTCGCCCGCCATTATCTATCGCGGCGTCGTTTACGCAACCGATTATCCCGGATTCGGCGAGATTTTCCCCTTTTTCGTTGGCATCGATCCTCGCTACGAATCAGATGCTAGCGGCCTTAAGAAAAATATGATCGTTGGCGATTTATCCGCCTTGGATCGCGATAAGCCGGAAGCGCCTTCTTCGCAAACCATGAAAATCAACCAGGAATCCGCCGTTCAGGAATTGCCCGGCATCGTCATCGGCATCGAAATGGCCGCCGAACTATTCGGCGTCGCGACTACGGCGGGGAACGACGCGACGGAAATGGAAGCAAAACGCAAATCCTGCGAGCGCATCCTCGGTCAGAGGCTTACGTTGATCACCGTACCCAAGAATACCGATGCGTTCGGCGCCAGCGCTACGAAAGCGAAGATTTTTCGCATCGCGGGCGTATTCAGCACCGGCCACTACGAATTCGATTCTTCCTGGTGCTGCATCTCCATCCCCGCCGCGCAATATCTTTTGAATATTCCCAGAAAAATCACGCAAATCCAATTTTGGCTGAACGACCATAGCCGGGAAAAGACGCTGGAGACGCAAATCGCCGTCGACCAAATCAACCGCGAGCGCGTGCGGCAAGGCGGATTCGCCCAGACGTGGATGCAGATGAATAGCATCTTCTTCGAAGCGCTGGAGATCGAAAAGCGCACGATGGATTACATTTTGAAAATCATCATCCTTGTCGCCACCTTCAACATCATCGCCACGCTCTTCATGGTTGTAACGGAGAAAACGCGGGACATCGGCTTATTGCGAGCTATTGGCGCGGGACGGAGAAACGTGATGTTCATATTTCTCCTTTTGGGATTGATCGTGGGCGCGCTGGGGACCTTGTTGGGAGTGGGGGGAGGATACGCAATCTGCAAATTCATCCAAACGTTTCAATTGGAACTTCCCGGCGGGGGTATGATTTATTACTTGAAATATTTGCCCTGCGATATGGAGTTTTCGGATTTTCTCAGCGTATCCCTATATACGACGGTTGTAAGTTTTCTCGCGTCGATCTACCCCGCCGTGCGGGCGTCGCGGCTGGTTCCCGTGGAGGCGCTGAGGTTTAGCTGAAATGAAGTCAATTGACGAAAAATAGATGGGCCGAGAGACTCGGCCCATCATTAAATTCAAAAGGGTGTAACTCGCTCTCCGCGCCCTATTTGAGTAGGTTTTATAATCACAAATACCATAAAAACTTCAACTTTTTAGTCGCCTGCTTCTATGTAATAATAATCCATCACGCTTTGGATTTCAAAATCGAATCGCCATTCGTTTCTAACCCTCCACGAGAGATATGCAATGACGGCGAATAAATTTGCGGGAGAAAAGAATGTCAAATCATTATAAGAAATTATCTACTATTATTATGATCTCAATAGCAATATCGATATTATCCCCCGCTTTGACTTTGGGCGATACGAAACCTTCGACGATATCGCTTTGTTCCGCTTTTGATCCCAACGAATTCGCCGATCCCGATTCGGTTCACTGGCCGGGATATTTCTGGCTTTGGAACGCTCCGTTGGATCAATTTACGATCTTGGAACAGCTGCGCGATATGGCATCGCATGGAGCGCGCAGCGTGTGCATGTTGCCCATGCCTCGCGCTTTCCGGCCCAATAACACGAACAACTCCATGGATCCGGATTATCTCACGCCGGAGTTTTTCGACCGCGTCAAATGGGCTGTGGACGAAGCGGCGAAGTTGGGAATGAAGTGGTGGCTTTACGACGAAGGAGGTTGGCCGTCGGGACAAGCCTTGGGAAAAGTAATTGAAGGCCATCCGGAATTCGCGCAACATCGTCTCGTCCGCGAGAAACTTGATAACCAAAAACCTATTACGACGCCATCCGATGCGCTGGCGATCATTGAAGACGGACTGCCGCCGAAAGTATATCTCCCTGGCGAAACCTGGACTCCCTCGTCATCCAACGACGACGCTTATCTTTACCGCGTTCTCGCCAAAGGCTACGCCGATTTGCTTAATCCCGAAGCCGTGAAACGATTCATCGCCTTGACTCACGAAGGCTACTGCTCCGTCCTGCAAGATCATTTCGGCAAGACGGTATTATTTACCTTTACGGACGAACCGAACGCGCCCAACATCGTTCCCGAAAAATCCATGCCGTGGACGCCGAGAATGGTGACAATTTATAAAAATCGCTTCGGCAAAGAGATATTTCCCCTGCTTCCAAAAATTTTTCATCAACCAGATTGGGATTTCGCTCGCGCCCGCATAGAATATTACGATTTATGGACCTCGAGATTCCGGGACGCCTATTTCAAAACGATTCGCGATTGGGACCGTTCTCATGGCCTGGCCTCCGGCGGCCACCTCAACGGAGAGGATCAAACCATCAACGCTATCCGTTATGGATTCGGCCAGGCGTTGCGTCAATTGCGGGCGATGGATGTTCCCGGCGTCGATTTGATTTGGAGGCAGTTGTTTCCCGGAATGCCCAACCAGCATTTCTTTCCCAAATACGCTTCCAGCGCCGCCCATTACAACGGAACCCGCTACTCCTTCACGGAATCGTTCTGTGTTTACGGCAATGGATTGACTCCGGCGCAAATGAAATGGCTCGTCGATTACCAATACGTGCGAGGACTCAATCTTCTAGTGATGGGATGTTATCCGTTCAGCACCAAAGATCATCACATGACGGGCGAGCGTCCGCATTTCGGGCGCTGCAATCCGCTATGGGATCATCTTCCCGAATTTCACGCTTACGTCGCACGCTTGGGATACGCCCTTTCTGCAGGCCGCCCCAAGATCGAGACGGCGCTCTATTATCCCGTGCGCGATCTGTGGGCGATGGGCGAATCGGCGTACACCGAAGCCGATTCTCACGACCGCTTAGCGAACGAATTGCTTACCCGGCAATGCGATTTCGATTTGATCGACGACGACGTCTTGGCTGATGAAACCACGAAAGTTGAAAACGGCGTGCTCATGTCGGGCGCGATGCGCTATAAAACCATCGTCTGCGACGGCGTTCAATGGATGCAGCCGGAGGCGCTGGCTAAACTGAAGCAATTCGCCGCGTCGGGCGGCAAGGTTCTCTGCACAGGCCGCGTCTCCGCCGTCGATGAAGAGCCAAACAGCGCCGGCGCCGATCGATTTATCGTCGGTGAAATCGACGAAATCACTGCGCGAGTTCAGCCTACAGCGCAGATCGATCCGCCCAGCCGCAGCCTGCGCGCCGCCGCGCGCTCCACGGACGACGGCGAGATCGTATTCCTCTTCAATGAAGAAAACGAATCCTACGAAGGCGTCATCCATCATCCCGCCACTTATGCCCGTCTTCTCGAACCGCAGACGGGGCGCTTGATCGCTGCGCCCAAACCAAGCCATTCCCTTCCTATCCGCTTGCAACCGGACGAGACGCGGCTTTTTCTTTTCAGCGATGAGCCGCTGCCCGCCGATTCTCCTGTTTCTTTCACCGAAGATATAATCGCCTTGGACGAAGAGATAACAGCGCAACCCCGACGCCGCTTCATTGCGGGCGAGCATGATTTTGAAATCGTCGAACCGGTCGAGAATCTCGAAAATACTTCCTGGTGGGGCGATTATAAAGGAAAATCCCTCTCCTTTGCCGACGCCGCCGTCTGGAAAAATTGGCTGGGAGAAGATTATTCCGGCGAGGTGGATTATACCGCGTCCTTCAATTTGCCGATGACTTGGGACGGCGCTCCACTGGAACTGGAGACGGGAGCAATCGAATACGCCGCCACGATAATTCTCGACGGGAAAACCGTAGGATCGATGCTTTGGTCCCCTTGGCGCCTGGCGTTGCCGCCCTGCCAAGCGGGAAAACATCAATTGATTATCCGAACGGCCAATACTCTCGCCAATGAACTTACCTCTGAACGGGTTGTCAACGAATGGACGGCGAAAAAAGGCCCCGGCTGGCCCAGCCCCTATCATGCGCGCACGATCATCTTCGAACGCGAATCGCGGTACGGCGGATTGCTAGGGCCGATCCAATTGCGGCGGATGAAGAAGAACGATTCGGCCATGTGAAAAAGTAGAAGAGCCATCCTGGCTCTTGTTTCACGCAAGAGGCTGGAAGATTCGTAGGGTTGGCTCAAAGCGAAGCGTAGCCCACCTTGACTCTACGGAAAGTGTTTTCATAAGAGTGATCAGCGGCCAGATGTGGAGAAAATTCATGCTGAAACATTATCAAAAACATCGAGACAAAGTAGGACGCGAACCGGGATGCGCTCTCCATGTAGGCGGGCATGAGACGGTTGAATGCAAAATTCGGATGCTTGATTACGACTCCGCCGGTTTGCGCGAAAAAGAAAATCCCCGTCTCGAAGAATGCGAACAAGGCAAGAATCAAACCACCGTTTGCTGGATCGATGCGGTCGGCATCGACCAGGTTGAAACCATCGGCGAGTTGGGAAGGCGCTTTGGCTGGCATCCTCTAGTCGTGGAAGATATCGTCAATGCGGAACAAAGACCCAAGATGGAGGAATATGACGGCTATCTTTATATAACCCTAAAAGCGCTCCTGTTCGCCGAGGAATCCCATGAAATTCGCAGAGAACAAATCAGCTTGATTATCGGCCCTTCCTACGTTGTTACGATCCGGGAAAAAGAGGATCCGATTTGGGAACCCCTCTTGTATCGGATTCGTCACGACAAAGGCCGCATTCGAAGAATGGGGGCCGATTATTTAGCCTATGCGATTCTCGATCTGATCGTCGACAATTACTTCCTTGTCTTGGAACGGATAGACAAACGCATGGAATCGGTGGAGAAAGAGTTGATCGTCCATCCCGCCGCCGCCACCGTGCGAAAAATTCACCATCTCAAGAAAGAACTGCTGATCTTGCGGAAATTAGTATGGCCTTTGCGCGAAATGATCGGCCGGCTGTATAAAGAAGAAGATGCGCTCTTCCATAAAGAGGTTTCTCCGTTTCTGCGGGATTTGGAAGATCATGTCATACAGATTATCGATATGATCGAAATCTACCGGGATTCTACCTCGTCGATGTTGGATCTTTATCTTTCCCAAACCAGCTATCGCTTGAACGAAATCATGAAAGTGTTGACGATGTTCGCCTCCATCTTCATTCCCCTTACTTTTTTGGCGGGAGTGTATGGAATGAACTTCACGTTCATGCCGGAACTGCATTGGCGCTTCGGTTATCCGTTGATTCTCGGCGTCATGATTTCCAGCGCGATCGGCATGTTTCTTTATTTCCGGCGGAAGAAGTGGATTTGAATCCCATCTCCATTCCGCGGTTCAATGCTTTGCCGGTAAGAATTGATATTTCTTGGAAATCCTGACATAAACCAACAGACTATAGGTGATATACGTGCTGGCGGAAATGCCGACGAATAATCCGGCGACGATCAAAATCACGATTTGCAAAGAAGAAAGAGACGAGATGAAATCGGCCCTCTGGCTTAAATCGATGCCTCCATGTTCGTTCAAGTTGATTAGGCCGATGATCGAATCGCTGCTGTTATTGTAAAGGAGTTGGGATTCGTCGCGCAGCATTGACAAGGCTTCGCTCTTTTTGTTCTCCCTGGACAAAGCGAAGATTCGTTCGGTTTCCTTGATATAGCGCGCCCAATTTTCGCGGAAGGAAGCATAGAGTATTTTCTCTTCGTTCAAAACGATCAGAGGTTCGTAAATCGATTGTTCGCTGGCAATCCCGCCGATGATCTCTTTGGCTTGATTCTCGAACCGATCCATATCGTCTTTGGAAGACGAGGAGATATGTTGAAGTTCGATGATTCGCAATTCGGAGATGCATTTATTGATATCCCCTAGGGTGCGGGTGGCGGGCAGCCAGATTTTTTCAATCTCCGTGGCAATGTAATTGACGTTATTCAATTGGGTTATGGAAAACGCCCCTAACGCCACGATAATGAAAAACAATAACATATAAGAAACGATAATCTTGGTAGAAAATTTCATATTCGAAAATCTGTTCATGAATGCGTCCTCAGTTTCCGCAACCAGGAAACAATCGCGTTATAGATATCGGATAATCCTTCGCCGTCGTTCGCCGCAATGGAACCTATGATTTCTGGCGGGCGATTATCCATCCCTTCATTTTACATTCAAATTGAAAATCCACTATATTTTCATCATACGATTCGACTGGATTCTCCTTCTTTCGCCCTGATCCGCCGGTTGGAGATAATACCAGTATGCGTTAGAATTATTGCTTATATATTCCCTCGCCCTCTGGGAGAGGGTTAGGGTGAGGGAATAATAAGTCCAATAATATCAACCCTCACCTAACCTCTCCCAATCTTGGGAGAGGAATTTGAAAAGCGACAATCTCAATGCAGATTGGTATAAGTCATTCACCTTGATAGGAACGATAGCTTCATGGATTATGGAAGCCATAATCCACTGGAGGCAATGGGATGATTATCGATGTCCATACCCATATTTTCCCCGACGAACTTGCCCTGAAGGTCGTACCCGCGATGGCGGCGAAGGCGGGAATCAAAGAAGCGATCGACGGACGCCTTAGCACTCTATTCGATTCGATGAAGACGGCGAGCATCGATGTCTCTTGGCTGCAGCCGGTAGCCACTAAGCCGAAACAGGTGGATTCCATCAACCGGTGGCTGGAAGAAGTTCGTACGGATTCCGCCATTGCATTCGGCGCGGTTCATCCCGGTTACGAAGATTTGGGAGGATTGATGCGCAATCTATCCGCCAAGGGATTTCCGGGCGTTAAAATCCACCCCGAATACCATGAAATCGAACCGGACAATCCCATCTATTACCCTCTTTACGAAGCCGCCGTAGAGGAACGCATGATTATTCTTTTCCATGCAGGCGTAGATATCGAAATCCCTACGCTTCATAGTACGCCCCTTCATTTCCTGCGGATAAAAGAGAGATTTCCCGATTTGACGATGATTCTGGCGCACATGGGAGGCTTCCGGCAGTGGGAGGAAGTGGCGAAGCGGATTTGCGGGACGGATGCCTATTTAGATACGTCCTATTCTCTGGGACATATGCCCGACGAAGAGTTTATGGCTCTTGTCCACGCCCACGGCGCCGCTCGCATTCTTTTTGGAACGGATTCTCCGTGGGCGGATCAACGGAAGGATTTAGAGCATCTCCGGCGGTTGCCGCTGTCGCAAGACGAATTGAAACAAATTTGCGGCGGTAACGCCATGCGCCTTTTGACGGAGCGAAAATAAGATCTATTACTTTTTGAAAAGGGCGACAACGTTGGCTACGGCGCGTTCTTTGCCCGGCGATCCCGGAAGAGCGAAATCGGAAGGACGGTTCATCAATTTATTGTTGACCACCATGACCGACGATCCGCCGCCGTCGAGATTCATGGCGTCGCTGGCGCCGATATCCGCCAACATATCCGTCAATTCGCCCAACGTAACTCCCGCGCTCCAATCCGGCTGCCTTCCATCCACGACTACCATCAACGCCATGCCGTCCGCCATTTGGGCGATCGCCGTCCGAGGATTGCGTTCGTTAAGGTTGAAACTTTCCGCTAAATAAAGGCAAGTTGTTCCATCTTTAATGAGAATCGGTCCCGCCGCCAAGGCCGCATGGCAATCGTTCCAACCTGGTTTTTGCGTCTGGAAACGGTATTTATCGATATCTTCCGGCCCGATCCAATCGAACAAAATTTTTGACGAATTGAAGCCGACCGTACTGCGATAGTTTTCTTGGTGCGGGGGATACAGAATGCGTCCGTGAGCGGCGACGAGACCGCGCGCGCGGTTGGGCCGCACGGAAAAGAAACCGCCATTGACCGCGGCCAGCGCTTCGCTTTGCCGCGCGAAATCCGAGGGCGCAAAAAGCGCGCCATAGCTGCCCAGTACGCCGAACACGTATTGGCTTCCCACCCCCGTAACGCTGAGAACATGCGCTCGCACTGGTTTGTTTATGACGGTTTGATAAAGATAGCGCCGATAGAATATCCCCGCATCGACTTGAATTTTTTCTTCTTCGCTCTTCGAAGACCACCAAGGTTCCGCGAACGACTGCGCTGCGAATAGCAGCAGAAAAATCAGCGCGGAAAATTCCATTCTCCAGCCGCGCGGGGATTTCCAAATCGTTTGCATGATGGGCTTCTCTCTCTAAATAATCGCAGTTTGCTTTTACGCAAAAATCATGTATAGAAAAGACGCAGTCGTCAACGGAGTCGATCTAGGCGGAATCAATCGAGATGACGCCGCCATTGTAACATCTTTCTCGATTTTTCTTTAGTTCAAACGGCTATTAATAAGTGGATAAATCCGCCTCTAAAAAAAAATTAGTAACTCATCTTACGCAGCCTGGGAGCGCAGGCGTCTCGCCCGCAGGTTGGAACAGCCGATCCATTGTTGCGCTCATAAATCGCGAAACCGCGAAACGGCGCGTAATCCACGA
>JBFMBP010000105.1 GCA_040755155.1 Candidatus Omnitrophota bacterium
GCACAAGAAAATGGCGGGCTACGCTTTGCTTTTAGCCCACCCTACAATTCCCTCGAATGGGCATATGGCTGTGCAGCAAATTCTTCGCGAAATCTTTTAACGAGGCGGCTTCTATGCATCTCACTATTTTCGATTGGGCGGTTATTGCGGGATATTTTGCGATTAACTTGGCGATTGGCTTGTGGTATCGCAAACGGGCATCCAGTTCTACGGAAGAGTATTTCGTCAGCGGACGCAACGTATCCTGGTGGCTGGCGGGAACCAGCATGGTCGCAACGACTTTCGCCGCCGATACGCCGTTGGCGGTTACGGGACTGGTGGCGTCCTATGGCATCGCCGGCAATTGGATATGGTGGAACATGTTGTTGAGCAATATGTTGACCGTATTCTTTTTCGCCCGGTTGTGGCGGCGGGCGAACGTAGTTACCGACGTGGAATTCGCCGAGTTGCGCTACGGCGGCAAACCGGCGGCCTTTCTGCGCGGCTTCCGGGCGCTCTATTTAGGATTGCCGATGAATTGCATCATTTTGGGATGGGTTAACTTGGCGATGGTGAAAATCCTGCTGGTGATTTTTCCCCAATTGCAGCTATCCTTCCTAGGAATTGCCGATCCTAAAATTGCCGCTCTGATTCTGGTTTTCGTTATTATGGTGCTTACAGCCTTCATATCCACACTATCGGGATTATGGGGCGTACTAGTGACGGACCTGTTTCAATTCGTACTGAAGATGACGATGGTTATCGTATTGGCCTATTTCTCCATCAAAGCCGTGGGGGGAATGGAAGCATTAATGGAAAAACTTCAGGCACTCGACGCCGCCAAAGGCGGGCATGGCTCCGTGCTTTCCTTTATCCCAGATATCGGTTCCGCCTGGATGCCCATGATCGCCTTTTTTGTATATTTGGCGGTGAATTGGTGGGCGACATGGTATCCCGGCTCCGAACCGGGCGGCGGGGGATTCGTCGCCCAGCGGATGTTCTGCGCCAAAGACGAAAAACATTCCCTCTTGGCGACGCTTTGGTTCAGCATCGCCCATTACGCCATCCGTCCCTGGCCGTGGATATTAACGGCCCTGGCATCCATGGCGCTTTATCCCACGCTGGCAGATAAGGAATCCGGCTTCGTCAAAACTATCATCGATCCCGCCGTTTTCCCCCCGGCGCTCGCCGGTTTGATGATCGCCGCATTCGCCGCCGCGTATATGTCCACTGTGGCCACGCAACTCAACTGGGGAGCGTCCTATCTGATCAACGATTTGTACCGGCGGTTTCTTGCGAAAAATCGTTCCGAACGCCATTACGTTATTGCAGCTCAATTAGCGACCTTGGCATTAATGGTGATTTCTTCCATCGTAACTTATTACCAGGACTCGATTGCTGGAGCGTGGAAATTTCTCATGGCGGTGGGCGCGGGAACCGGCAGCGTTTTCATCCTGCGCTGGTTCTGGTGGCGCATCAACGCCTGGAGCGAAGTCTCCGCCATGCTGGCGTCGTTCGTTTTTTCCATGATTCTCCAATTTTACTTCAAGATGGATACCGAAGAGCCTAGCCAATTCGCATGGACGATTCTTGTCACCGTCGCGGGATCAACTTTAGTCTGGTTGGCGGTTACGATGGCCACGGCGCCCGAAAGCAAAAAAACCTTGCTGCATTTCTATCGGCGCGTACGTCCCAATCCAACTTTATGGGGACCGATTGCGCAAGAAGCCGTCGATATTACGCCTCCAAAAGACGGATGGAGCAACTTCTTCGATTGGATCGCCGGATGCGTCATGATTTATCTCGCTTTATTCGGCGTTGGCAAGATCATTTTTGGACATTGGACATCCGGATTCGTTTTTCTTGCCGTCGCCCTCGCGGCGGGAGGTTTTTTATATTGGGATCTAAATCGCCGAGGATGGAAGGTTCTTGACGACGAACCGGTTCAGCCTGCGATGAGATAAAAATCGCATACCACCGGACGCTTATGGCGGGAATTGTTTGACTATCTTTCTTTGCAAACGGGAATCTTATATTCTTCAATATACTTTTCATAAAAAACGAATCGGAGATGCGGATAATGAATGAAGCCAAATGCGTAGATATTTCCAAACAACCTATAACCAGGCGCCGATTTATAGCCAAGGCGGGCGGAGCCGTTTCTTCTTTTCTTATTCTTCCTCGTTATGTTTTGGGCGCCAGCCAAACGACGCCTCCCAGCGATAAGTTGAATGT
>JBFMBP010000106.1 GCA_040755155.1 Candidatus Omnitrophota bacterium
CCGATCAAACCGCCAACGTCAACGCGGGCGTCCCCGTTCTGCGCATCGCCATCGGAACGGAAGAGGAAAACCAACGGCTCATTAAAGCCATAAAAGAAATGATGAATGATGAATGATGAATGATGAAAAATATGGGATGTTTCACGGACAGAAATAATCTTGCCTTGGCATCCAGTCTCCAAGTAGGGTAGGGTGAGCTAAAAGCGAAACGTAGCCCACCATTTTTCTCATAATCGCTCCCATCAATCCTTTTCATCATTCATCATTCATTATTCCATTATCGTCCCCATTTTGCGCCCCGCCCCATAATAAAAGAGGGACCTTCTCACGGCGCGCGCCGAGCAGTCCCCGCCGTACTCGCCGTTAAAAAGCGAAGTGGAAGAGGATGGCATCGTCGATAACCTTGCTCAGCCTTTTAGGGTGGGCATCGGTGAATGAGTAGCGGGGGTGGAACTCACGGTCGTTTCGCTCTGTTGGGATTGAAATGGCGAAGCGATCGCCTGGGAACCGGCTTGTCTATAAGGCATGAAGCCCCTTGGCGAAATCGGTAAACTGAGAAAAAAGTTGGATTGAACCGCAGGGCGGCAAGGAAATTATATCTTTCATTCCATCAATTTTTTCTATCGCAACACGGAAAAGAAAGATGAAAGAAAAAGATAAAATGCTGTAACTTTGCCGCCCCGGTTTCCCAATTTTGTAACGCATTTATTGAATTCCAAGGGAATATTCTTTTATGATATGATTCCTATCGTCATTCTTTTTTATCTAAGGGAAAAAAGGGTGACGTTAGGAATAGCGGTGGATAAGGTTTTTCTCCATGAAATCCAATATCATCCGAGAAATCAGTGATTTGAAAAAATTCGTGGAATTCGCGTCTTTTCGTGTTTTCGCGATTCGAAAACGCAAAAATGAAACGCTCCTTCCGCCCTTGATTAATGGGGTGGCAAGAGGAAGGTTGTTTTTGCCCTTGAGTAATACCCTCTACTTGTGGGTAAAGATTAACCCTTTTATGGATTAGGGTGAGGGGGCTAATCTTCAACGTTTTAGCATCTACCCAATCCCACCCCCTAAAGCGAAAAATAATTTTTAATTCGCATAAAGATAAACAAATCCTTCCGGTCCACCACGCCGTCGCGATTCAAATCCCCCCGGCCCCCGCGTTCTTTCCAATAATAGGCGAAATGATAGAGATCGAGAACATCGATTGCGTTATCGCCGTTAATATCTCCTGGCGATGAGGCGAACGGCGTCAACGTGGGAGTGACGGTAAACGTCGCCGTCGGCGCGGGAGTATATGTCGCCGTCGCCGTCGGCGTAATGGTGGGCGTATTAGTAAATGTCGGCGTAATCGTGGGCGTCGATGTCGGCGTTGGCGTTGGCGTGGATGAGGGAGTGAATGTCGGCGTGGCGGTGGACGTATTCGTTGGAGTAGAAGTACTCGTCGGCGTGGGAGTCGGGGTAAACGTCGGCGTGAAACTCGGCGTCGGCGTGGGCGTCATGGTTGGCGTTCGAGTCGCTGTGGGCGTTATCGTCGCTGTGGGCGTTGGCGTAAAAGTCGGCGTGGCGGTTGGCGTTGCCGTGGGCGTGGGAGTCGGCGTCATGGAGAGATTGAACGACCGCGCCGCCTGGAGTATTTCCATCGACGAGGGATCCTGAAGCAGCCAAAAAACTTCCACGCCCTCGCATCCATCAGGATTGGGATTATCGAAAGAAACCTCGGCGGCGAAGGAAGCGGAAGCGACAACAGCGGCTTTAATAAAATCCCGCGCCAACGGCGGCGCG
This sequence comes from Candidatus Omnitrophota bacterium, assembly GCA_040755155.1. Lineage (NCBI taxonomy): Bacteria > Pseudomonadati > Candidatus Omnitrophota > Candidatus Omnitrophota bacterium. The sequence goes on from JBFMBP010000106.1 coordinate 1,783, forward strand.
ACCGCCATGCTTTGAACCAGCGCGCAATAAAGATCAAGCGCATGAGAAGGCGCCGCATTCGTCGAAACGCTTGCGGAAGAAGTCAATCGGGCGCCGGCGAATTCCATCACAGCGGACATTTTCCAGGAAGAGGAAAGAAGCAGGCGCGACTCGATATTGCTGCGATACGCCGTTTCGATGCCTTTTTTCGCGCCCAGGATTTTGCTGACGCCATTGAAGAACGCGGCGGGCAATTTCGTGAGATCGGTCTGCTTGTAATCGATTTTCAAGCGCGAGATGGCGGCGGGAATGAGATTCTCGCCATCCAGCGGAAAGGTCATTATGACCACATCGTCCGCCGAATACTCCTCCCGCAGCTTCCGCGCCGCCTCTTCGGCGTAAGCGCAATCCGCGCATCCCGCCCCCATCGTATACAATTCGAAAACCACAGGCCGATCGCTGGCGAAGGCGCTCGAGGCGAACAACAGCAGCGCCGCCGCTCCCGCCCATAAACAATTCGCAAAAGCCATGATTCTCGTTCGCAAAGCCATTCCCCCAATCCCAACGCTCATGAAAAAGGGCGGTTCGAAAACCGCCCTTTAGTATAAACAAAAATCGTCTTGTTGTTAGAAGCGGTACGTAGCTGAAATTCCATGAAAATCGGTTCGTCCGAATATCGCATCCTTGTCGGCGAGGAATCCATAGGCGTAAGCGTAGTCGATATCGAAGTCGTCATTCACACGAACGGTAAAGCCCGCCGTAACGCCTTCGTTATTCGAACCGGCTCGGACATAGAAATAATCGCAGAGTTTTTGTTCTGCGCCGAAATTCCAGCGGCTGACATCTATATCGGTATAGGGGAATCCCCACCGGTTGAGGCCGTTGATCTCGCCATACCAATAATCCAACGCCAATAACGTACCGTCGATAGGCTCAAAAGCTGCGCCTATGGCGAAATAACGAATATGATAATAGGCGCGTCCCGACTCCGTTACATCTCCAGGAGCGGGGACCATGGCGGCGATGGATTCCGGATTCACTACGGGCGTTGGGGCTCTGTGAGTGAACTTCGCTTCCATTCTGTCTTTGATATAGACGAACTCGCCGCCGATGCTGAACCTTTCGTGCGGAGTTACCAGGAAGCCGATCTGTTGGCTGAAAAACTGAGAAAAGCCTTCCCCGTCAAGTATGTAGTCAGGACCTTCGAGGATTACATCCGCCGATTCGAAAGGATAGGCTCCAAACCCGATGTTCAGCCAATCCATAACCTTTATGCCGCTTTGCATTCCCAACGTCGTAGAATCGTAATCGATCGTACTTCCCAATCGGGTGGGTTCGTTGCCGTCGCTGATGACGCCGTCCACCATAAACCGGGCCACGGCCGTTTCAAGCATTTCCAATGGAATCAAATTGGGAAATGGATTGGGCAACACCACATCCAACCGTCCGCGATGCCCCAACGGCCCGTCTTGATGATCGTACAAGCCATAGGTCAGCGTGCCTTCGATTCGCTCGTATCCGCCCAAAGCGGCGGGATTCATCGAACGCGGTCCCCGAAGGCCTAAATAAGCGCCGCCCATCCCAAGGCTCTTGATGGATGGGGTCAATCCCAAGGCGAACTCGTCGCGCATGACCCCCGCCGTTCCTATTCCTTGCGCCAAGGCGGAATCCGCCAACATTCCCGCCGCTGCCAATAACGCCATCCCCAAAAACAGTTTTTTCATGTCCATCTCCTTAACAATAATCGAGAATTTACATTATATGGGAAGCAATATACACCCTATCATCGGCTCCTGTCTATAGAGAAACGGAGATTAACAATACAATTCCTTTGCGATCCTTTCGATTCTTCGCCATTCCGATCGGATAGTTTGCGTTTATACTTTGGTGAATCCATCGCCGATTTCGATTCTGCAAGGATAACCGTTGACGCCGCGCAAGCCTATCGCCCTTTTCTTTATTTTTTTCGTCTTCTTCTTGATGGGATTGGTTTTCCTGGCCATGACCGGCCCCGATGGAAGCGGCGCGATGGGCTTTTTCGCTTCCTTATTCTGCGTAGGGGGAACGGTGGGCATGTTCGCCGTCCTGCTGCGGCGCGGCGATGGCGGACCGTCGGATTCCGCTGGAGAATAATGCCGCGGAACGCTGCGCCAAATCAATGGCCTTCTCGCGCCGAAAGGAATATCAATCCGTTTCCATGATCCAGATTCTGCCTCCGGAAGTAGCCAATCGCATCGCGGCGGGCGAGGTGGTCGAACGGCCCGCCTCCGTGGCGCGGGAACTGATCGACAACGCCGTCGACGCCGGAGCCAAACGCATCGATGTGGAAGTGGAGGATGGCGGCCTAAGACTGATCCGCGTTACGGACAACGGCTGCGGAATGTCCCCCGATGACGCCGCCCTCTGCGTCAAACGTCACGCCACTAGCAAAATCCGCACTTCGGACGATCTCGCTTCGATTCATACTAAAGGCTTCCGGGGAGAAGCGCTGGCGGCCATCGCTTCCGTCTCCCGCTTCGAAATCAAAACCCGGCGCGCCGAAGACGAATTGGGTTCTTTGGCCCAAGTGGAAGGCGGCGTGGAACGCCCGATTAAACCAACCGGCGCGGCGGCGGGAACCTCCGTCACCGTACGCGATCTTTTCTACAATACGCCTGCGCGCCGCAAATTCCTCAAAAAGCCCCTTACGGAGCAAGGGCACGTTCTCGCCGCCATCACCTGGAACGCCTTGGCTCACGAAAATATCCATTTCACCTACGCGCAAAATGGACGCCGCACTCTCGACCTTCCCGCCGCAGGCAACCGCCCCGAACGCATCAAACAACTTTTCGGCAAAGATATTTTGGAAAACCTGATTCCCGTCAGCCTGGATTCGCCCGTGATTTCCGTCTCCGGCTTGATCTCCCGTCCAACGCTTACCCGCAATGGAGCGCAGCATATCTTTTTTTTCGTCAACGACCGCTACATCAAAGACCGCTTGCTTCATCGGGCTATGATGAACGGCTACCGCAACCTGCTCCCCGCCGGACGCTTTCCCGCCGCCTTTCTCTATTTCGAAATCGATCCCCGCGAAATCGATGTGAACGTTCATCCCACGAAGCAGGAAATCAAGTTCTCCCGCGAGGACGCCGTCTTCTCCGCTGTTTACGGCGCCATCCGCCAGGCGTGGGATGTGCGCGAAGAGGCGCGCAAGGAGACGCAAACCATCTTCGATTCGTTGAAGCAGGAAAAAGACGCTCCCATCCCCGCTCCGCCCCGCTCGCGCTTCGGCGCCCAAATTCTCCAAATGGGCGCGGAATGGATGCGCGAGGAAGATAAACCAGAGAAACCGATCGCCCCTCCGCTATCGCGTTATAGCGAAGTGGAAAAACAGGAAGAACCGGCAGCGGCGCCGGAAACGATTCATCCTTCCGCTGATACGATCCCGCCAGCAGCCGTCCCGCGGCGCGAAGTGGAAACGCCGCCCGCCATTGCGAAGCAAGAATCGCCGCCAACCATCGCGCCTAGGGAATCGTTGTCGCAATTGAATCGAAAACCATTAGCGGATGCGATCGAACGCCCTTCCTTGGATAACGCCTTGGGCGATCTTCTGCCGCAGGAAAAAAAGCCGGAGGATTTACTTATTCCCCGTTCGTTGGAAGAGGCGGGCGTATTGCTGGTGCGGGGGCAATTGCTGAACAGTTACATCCTGGCGGAATCGGCAGACGGCCTTTATATCATCGACCAGCACGCCGCCCACGAGCGTCTTCTCTTCGAAAAATATCTGACGCGATCCCAAAACGCTTCCCTAGCCAGCCAAACTTTGCTGTTTCCGCTCACGATGGATTTTAGCCCCGAAGACGCCGCCCTGGTCGAGGAACATCGGGAAGTTTTCAAGAATTTGGGATTCGACATCGAACCTTTCGGACCAAGAACTTTTGCGATCCATTCCATCCCTTCCCCGCTTGGCGACCAGCAAGCGGAGGAATTCATCAAGGATTTTTTGGGCGAAGCGATGCGCGAAGGCAGCCTAAAGGAAAAGCAGGATAGAGCGCTGCATACGCTGGCCTGCAAGACGGCGGTCAAATTCGGCGATCCTTTGCCGCCGGAAGAGATGCAGGCCATTGTGCGGGGTTTGGAAAAAATTCCCCGCCGCAACGTCTGCCCGCATGGACGCCCCGCCGTTCTTTTCGTTTCCGACAACAGCCTGCGCCGCGCCTTCAAACGAATGGGATTTTAACTTCATCGCTATATTTATTGGGAGCATCTGCCATGCGCGCCGCCTCTCTTCGCGCGCGCCATGAGCAATTAAATTATCGAAAGCGCGTTATGAAATGGCAAGGATAATCGTCTATCAAACAATAAGCATTCAACGGCGTTTACGATTTCAATTTAATCGTTGTTTTATATGGACATTCTTCCATACCCGTTAGAGGAGAACAATGCCGACCTTAAGAAGATCGAGACGGAAATTGCGGATATGCTTGCCGAGGTGTCGGAATGAGCGATATGCAGAACAAACCGGGGGGCGAAGTAGTTGTTTATCGGACCGATGACGGACGAAATCGCATTCTCGTGAGGTTGGAGGGAGAAACGGTCTGGCTTCCTCAGATCGCTCTGGCGAATTTGTTTGAGACCACAAAACAGAACATCGGCCTCCATATTCGAAATATTTTCGAGGAGGGCGAGTTGGAGGAGGATTCAGTTGTCAAGGAATACTTGACAACTGCCGCTGACGGAAAACGCTATTCAGTGAAATACTATAACCTCGATCGGCGCAAGTGTTCGAATTGGAGAGAAAGAGACTCGCAAAAACCAAGACCAAGAAAGCCAAGAAAGGGAAAAAGAATGATGGAGAATGAGGGAGCGATCTTCTCAGAAAATATAGATTCCTGTGTTGAATAGATGAGGGAGATTTGGGAGCGTATTTTGCTCTATCAGGTCGGCGCAGGATTATGTTGATAGGATTTTCTGTTGGCGTCTTGAAGAATCTGAACTATAAACACTCAATCCAGAAAGAGACCTTTGGGAACAAAAGGCAGGGAAGACTATGGCGTCATTCATGGGAAATTACGATTTCAGCCTTGCGAACCATAAAAGAAAAATTTGGTCGGCTATCGCCGTAACCGCCGCTAGCGCGGAACAAGCGCGCGCCTATCGCCAGGAATTGCTCCTGCGCCAAAAACGGGGCGTTATTCCCGAAGAGACGATTCTGCTTGCGGTTCCCGATCCATCGTCGGCGCGCGTTGGCAGCGGCGGCGCCACGCTGAACGCCTTGGTGGCCGTAGCGGAATATCTTTCGGCTCAAGCGGGGCGCTCTTTCATCGATCCGGAAGTTATTTCTTCGTCGCATATTCTCATTCTGCATTCCGGCGGCGACAGCCAGCGCATTCCTTCTTGCTCCGTCTGCGGCAAAGCCTTCTCCACTCTGCCAGCGTTGGGAGAGGACGGCGAATTGTTGACGCCGCTCGATCTCTTGCTGGATGCGCTCTCTCGCGTTTGCGCCTCATCGCCGCCGGGATTTTTCGCCGCCAGCGGCGACGTAATGCTCCTCATTCCGGAAGACGATTTGGATTGGTCGCGTCCGGGCGCGACGGGATTGGCTATTCCCGCCGATTTATCCTATGGTCCCAAGCATGGCGTCTATAAACTTAAAGACGGTTCCTCTCAGGTCGAAGCCTTTTTCCAAAAAGAACCGGAGGAAACCTTGCGCCAAGCGGGCGCCGTTCGTCCCGGCGGCTCCGTCCTCGTCGACAGCGGCGTCGTTTATTTTTGCGGCGAAACCACGAAAACCTTGCTGAATCTGCACGTCGCGCCGCCGTTGGACGCTTGCACTTATTTAGGAGTGGACAACGGCGCCGTTCCCTTGCGCTTCGAACTCTACTCCGACATTCTCCTCTGCATGGCGCAAAACGCCGAGAGGGAAACCTATATTGGCGATCCCGCCTCTCCCGCTTTGCGCCGCGCGCGCGAGTTGTTATGGAATTCCCTTCATACGGTTCCCTTTCATGCCGCCGTATCGCAAGCCGGCGTCTTCGCTCACTTGGGAACGACGCGGGAATACGTCGATATGTTCGTCGCCGATTCACCACTTCGGGAACATTACCATTTGACGGAGAAAGTCCAATCCTACATCGAGCCTCCCGCAACGGCGGACGGCGCCGCACTCGTCAACAGCCTTCTCGCCGGAAGCGGCTCCGTGCAGAAAAACGCCGTCATCGAGCATTCCGAATTGCGCGGCGGTTGGAATATCGGTGAAAGCGCTTTCGTTTCGGGATTGCGTCCTCGTTCGGACTTGATCGTGTTGGATAACATCGCGGTTCAAGAGATTCAATTGCTGCCCGGCGCAGAAGATAACGAACGGCATGTCATCGCCGTTATCGGAGTAGACGATAGCGTAAAATGCCCCATTCAAAATCACCAAGCCACCTACCTGAATAAGCCCTGGAGCGATTTCCTGCAACGAACCGGCCTTGCGCTGGAAGAAATATGGCCTTGCGTCGAACCGGAGAAAAGAACGCTTTGGAATGCGCGGCTCTTCCCCATGATCGCGCCGGGCGATTCGGGAGAGACCGTCTTATGGCTGCAACATCCCGCTTCCCCTTCCGGCGAGATGCTGCGCCGCTGGCGCAATGCGGAGCGCCTATCCTTCGCCGACATCCAACGGTTGGCCAATCCGGAAGCGGAATTTCTATGGCGGCGGAAACTGACGCATAAAATGGATCGGCTGCGGATGGGGATTGTCCTCTCCGAACGGCGGGACGAATGCCTGCTGCCCATCTTCGCCCGTTGCGCGCGCGAGAACCATCTGGACGCGCTTCATGCGCTGGATGGGGCATTGTCTTCGGCTCCATTCGACGCGGCGGCGAGAACGCTGTCCAGCATCGCCGACCTGCTGGCCGCCTTCGCGGGCAACCGGGCGGGGCTGCGTTCCGGCCCGGCGCGCAATGTTGCTTGGAAGCAGGGCTTTCGTCTATTGGAACAAGGCGCGATGGCGGAAGCGGCGGCGGTTTTGGCCGAAGAGCGGAAGCATTGGCTGGGCAGTCCCGAATTTCTCATGCGCGCCGCCCGCCATTACGAAGGCGCGGCGCAGGTTTTGATCCGCAAGACGGTCGAGACGGCTTCCATCCAGCAAACGCCCTGTCCCCCCGCCGTTATAGGCGAATGGTCTATCGCCGAAATTCCCGCCCGCGTCGATCTCGCGGGAGGCTGGTCGGATACGCCGCCGATAACCTTCGAGCACGGTGGCGCCGTCGTCAACGCGGCGGTGAAAGTGGACGGCGAGAAGCCCATCGGGGCCAAGGTGCGCCGCCTTGACGAACCAATCGTCAAGATCATGCAGGATGATTTCGACGCTCCCTTGCTCTGCCGTTCTCTCTCCGATTTATCTACTTACGCCCAACCGTTGGCGCCGGGCGCGTTGGTTAAAGCGGCGATTCTCTGCGCGGGAATCGTCTCGCTCTCGTCTTCGCAGCCGCTTTCGGAGCAGCTGCAACAACGAGGCGGTGGATTGGAAATTCATACCTGGTCGCGCCTGCCCACCGGTTCGGGATTGGGAACGAGCAGCATCCTGGCGGCGGCGCTCTTCGCGGCGTTGGGAAAGACGATCGGCTTCCGTTACGATAACGAGAGCCTCGTCCACGCCGTTCTCCGCCTGGAACAAATGCTGACTACCGGCGGCGGCTGGCAGGACCAGGCGGGAGGGCTTTATCCCGGCGTGAAAATCACCCGCTCCTCCGCCTCTATTCCCCTGCACGTCGAAAGCAAACCGATCCCGTTGTCGGACGATTTCCGGCGGACGTTGAACGCCCACTGGATGTTGATCTACACCGGCCGCACCCGTCTGGCGCGCAACCTGCTTCAGGACGTGATTCGCCGCTGGTATGCCCGAATTCCGGAAATGGTGCGCGTCGTGGACGATCTCGTTCGCAATGCGGAAGCGATGCGCCAAGCCTTAGCCGCTTCCGATTTGGAAGCCGTCGGCTCGGCGCTAGACAATTATTGGGAGCAAAAGAAGCGCATAGCGGGCGGCGTCGAACCGGCGAACGTGGCGGAAATGCTGGCTATGCTGCGGCCTCATATCTACGGCGCCGCGCTCACCGGCGCAGGTGGGGGCGGTTTTATGATTCTTATTGCGAAGGAACCGCGAACTAAGGATAAGATGCGCGATATTCTCCATCCCCTCAAAGACAGCCGGTCCTTGACTTATCATGATATCGAATTGGATGGAGAAGGATTGGTTATTGCATAAATTCCGCGAAGCCTACTTGATATCCACGACGACGAAGGTCATATCGTCATCGGCTTCGCCAGCTTGATATTCGTTTAGATCGAGGAAGAACTGACGCAGAAACGCTTCGGGAAGCAGGCGGCAATGCTTCGCCGCCATCTCTTTCAGGCCGTTCTTCCCTAGCATAACGTTCTGAGGGTTGCGGGCTTCCGTGACGCCGTCGGTGTAGAACATCAACCGGTCGCCCGATTCGATTTCGATCCGGGTTTCATTCTGGTCGCTTAAAATATTCTCGCAAAGGCCGATGGGCGGTATATGCGAGGAGACCAATTCCAGGATATCTTTATTTCTCTTCCAAATCAAAACATCGGGATGCCCCGCATTGCATAGAGTCAGAATCCCCTTCTCGCAATCGATGACGGAAACCACCATCGTGATGAACATGCTCGATTTCACCATCTTTCGATCGACGAAGCGATTCAGCAAATCGACGGTGCGGGAAGGCGGCAGGTCTTCCGCCAAGAGACGCAGAAGATGATTGTGGGCGAGGCTGGCCGTTAAAGCGGCGGATACGCCGTGGCCGCTGACGTCATATAAGGCGACGGCGAACTTGCGGGAATTGAATTGATGCAGCGTGAGATAATCCCCGCCGATGGCGATGAGGGGGTGAAACCGGTAATGGAACGAGAAGTTAGGCGTCTCGAACGGTTCGGGCAACATGCTGCGTTGAATGACGGCGGCGTGATTCAAATCCTCTTCCAATTGCCGCTGCTGTTCCTTGATCTTTTGTTCCATCGCGCTGCGTTTCAACACCCTTTCCATAACTTTTAGTAAATACGTAAGATCGATGGGCTTGGTAACGAAATCCGCCGCGCCGCTCTTCATAGCTTCGACGGCGTATTCCATCGTCCCGAAGGCGGTCATGATGACGACGGGAATATCCACGCCGCGATTCATCAATTCTTGCAAGAGTTGCAAGCCGGTTACGTCCGGCATCATCAGGTCGGATAGTATCAATTGCGGCCAATGGCGATCCAACAGATCCAGCGCTTGCCGGCCGTTCGAGGCTTCGACGACTTCAAATCCTTTGAATTCGGCGAAGTCGCGAAGGTTTTCCCGGATGTCGTCTTCATCATCGACGATGAGAATTAACGTTTTTTCTTCCATCTTCGGGGCCTTCCGCCGCTTGGCCCGATCGTCCTAGAAGCGGCGATGAATCTCGTCCATCTTTAGTTTCTATCCTTCCAGTTGCGCCATTGAAAGGATAATGATCCATCAATATACAGAATACTCCCGTTTCGAAAGTACGAACATACGCGATTTTAAAAGAATGAAAGACCTCTTGCTATCTGTTGCGACCGCATTACGCTTTATTATCCGCAAAATATCATATGTCAAGGAAAGGATAGAAACATGAAACGCATTCTTTGCATCGTCATCGCAGGACTCTTCGCTATAGGCGCCTACGCCCAGACGCCAGCCTATTCGTACTTGTCCGAATTCACGACGCAAGGCGAGCCGCTGGCCATCGCGGCGGACGCCAACGGCGGCGTCTATTACACCGTCTTCACTTTTTCGGGAACCAATTTAACGCGCTGCTACTATATCGCCGATCCACTAAACGCCAATGGCCTCGACAATCAGCTGTTAGCCGCCGACGGGGCGGAAACCGACGTTCCAGCGGGACGCGGCTTCACCGGCGTCGCTGTGGACGGCAAAGGGAACGTATATTTGGCGCTGGAAAGCGGCGCTGCGGCTACAGCCACCGTCCGCAAACTCAGCCCCGCGCCGGAATTCAAGCCCGTTCCAGCCTTCTTCGACGGCATCGTGTACGGCAACAAACGCTATAACGGCGTGGAACTGCTCACAGACGATACGCTAGCTCTCAGCACCTTCAACATGGTGGAATTTTGGGACGCCAACGACGCAACGCCTCTCTATGCGGCGGTTGGCAGCGAATCCTATCAACGGGACCTGGCTTACGATCCCGAAACGAATAACATCTATCTCGCCAAAAACGGCAACAACCTCGGCAATAGCGCCAACCTGCTCGCGGGCGGCTCTCCCGCCGCTTTGGAAGGCTACGCCTCCTTCCAAAACGCCTTCATCGCCCAAGGCGGACTCAACTCGCAATACGGAACCAACACCCAACTGATCGAATACGATGTCTACAACAAGTTGATCGTCATACCCGATTATGCGGAGACGCAACGTAAAATGGCTTTCTACAAGCCGTCGGATCCTTCCAAGCCCGTCTTCACGTTGGATGCTTCGGAATCGCCGAACGGCCCCTTTGCAGAACCGACGGACGCCGTCGCCGTCAAAAAGACATCCGGCGAAGTAATCCTCTACATCACCGATCACAGCGCCAAACGCATTCTCATCTATACCACGGGAACGACGAAAGTTGCTGGATGGGAAATTTATTGAGATTGTTTTGATGGATGCTCCACTGTCAAATCCAAAGGAGAAAGTCGAACTGGGCTTTGAACTAAACTTGCTGCTTACATGAAAAAGGGACGATCCATGGATCGCCCCTTTCTCGTTCTTTCAACTATTCTTACTATTTTACATTCATCAGCGTTTTCAAGATCAGCGCATCGATGGCTTCGTAATTGCGCTTCTGCCGCAGCGATTCCAGCGCTTTACGGTCGATGGAGCGGGAGACGCTTAAAAGCAGGTTGAACGTCTCGCGGCTGTTTTTCAGGTGCAGCGTCGCGTCCGCGTCTTTTTGCGTGCGGATTGCTTTTACGTCGAGGCCGACGTATTCGCCGTTGAGGCCGAAGCCGTTTTGATCCAACACGTCCACCTGGTTGAAGGCGCGGCGCAGGTTGACGGAGCCAAAGGAACGGTCCTGGTCATATTTCAAACCGTTTTGGTCGTTGAGATGCACGCTCCACAATTTGCCGCAGGAAAGCGCGAAGGCCATATCGTCGGAAGGATCAAGCCCCGCCAGGATGGAATGGGCCGATTCGATCAACGCCCCAACGCGCTTGGGATCCTTGGAGCGATAGGAAAGCGCCAGGAAATGGCCGACGGTGGGGCAATAGGCTTGATCCATCGGCTCGTTGGGCTTCATCTCGCCTAAGATTTTGACGTTGGGATCGTGATCGAGCAGGATATCCAGCCATTCCACCATGCGGTCGATAGAGACCTTGGCGTCTTTGGATTCACGCATGTAGGTTCCCTCGCGGGCGGGCCACCAGACGATCAGATTGGTTCCGACCATATTGGCGATATCTACGCAGCGCTTGGAGCGGTCGATGGCGTATTGCCGTTCTTTCACATTGTTGGAGGTGACGCCGCCGTCGATGGTGCGCGGGTCTTCCCACAATCGCGGCGCGACGAATTCCGGCTTCAGTCCTTCGCCCTCGATCGCCTTGCGCACGCGGGCGACGCCCTTGCGGGTTTGGATTTCGTCCCAGTCGGCGGGGACGACGTCGTCGTCGTGCAGTTGTACGCCCGAATAGCCCAGTTTTTTATATTCTTTCAATTTGTTCGCAAATGAACGTTCCTTGCGCACGACGGGTCCAAAAGGATCGCCGCCCTCGTGAATGTTCCACGGGCCAAACGAAAAACGGTATTTATCGGTTCTTGCCATTACGATTTCCTTTCCCACTAACAGGTTAAAAATTTATAGAACATGAATCTATATCGCTTTTATTGATCGTATCCCAATTTACGGCGCCTTCATGGAGCGCCTAGTCGGAATGCTAGGAAACATTATGCCATGATTCTTTTTTTTATGGAAAGGAGTAAGCGCAAATAGACGCCGATTTCAATCCCAATCAAAAACCGATGGATCGAAAAAGCGCGCCTTATCTTGCTTTTTTCATCATTCATCATTCATCATTCAAAAGGCGGTTTATCTAAATATTCGAATTGATACGGCAGCGTCAACGACTCGCCTTTCTTCAATTCCACCTCGCCGGAAATCAATTCCAGATTCGCGTGAGGGCGGCCCGTATTCCACAATAGCGAAGGCGAGAGTTTTTCCGCGTCGTAGGTTTCCAACACGCCATAGCCCTTCGCATGGTTGAAGAAAGCGTAAGCGCCGCCTTTAGCGTTCTTCAATAAATCGCTTTGTGGGCCGTTTGCATTTTTCCAACCTTCATTAAACAAAATCCAATCGTCATTCTTGATATAAGCCGATAGAACTTTGCAATCGTCAGACAAAACGTCCGTATCGAATTCGGGGCGCATCTTGATTTGATAAACTTTCGGCTCGTCGCTGTTATGGGTCAGCGTCGTCTCGCAGGAAATTTTACTCGGGGCTTCTTCGGATAAAGCCATGCGCCGCACTAGCGTCGAGCCGTCGGGCAGCGTCTTGGATAACGTCAGCGAATTTTCCTCCGCCTGCGCCGTAAATTCGGATGGTTGATTGTGATCGTATCCTTTCAGTCCCAATTCCTGACAAGTTCCTTCGTGGGTGAATCTCGCCAGGCCGACGCGGCCAACGTCGAAGAGAAGATTGCGCTGGGCGGGCTTATAAATCATTTCCACCATGCGCCCGTTTCTTCCCGGAACGAACGTCAGACGCCATTGCGAATTTTCGAGGCGGACGGCTTCGACGCCTTCCTTCGCCGCCTTATCCAGCGTTTTAAAATATTCTTCGGCGGGCATGGTTTCCGCCGCCATCGTCATGTTATGGCGTTGGCAGAGTTCCTTATAGCGTTCGATGACATTTCCGAATTTTTCCGGGTATGTTACTTTTATCTTTCCCTCTTCCAAGACGGTCTGTCCGCAAGTTTCGAGCACGGCGCGATAGGCGCAGATGGACGCTTTTTCCACGCGGGCGCGGATGGATTCGTTATCCGCCAGCGTCAGCGCCTTTTGAAAATAATCGTACGCTTTCTCCGAAATCTCCGGCCGCAAGCCCAACTCCACCGGGCGGGGGAAGCAATTCGGTTCGTAGCCGGAAGCCTCGGCGTTGTCGTGCAGCATGGTCAAATAATCCAAAATGGGCTGCGCCGCGCCGCGATAATGCAGCCGGCAAAACTCTTCGGCCAGCGCCCAACTGTCCAACGCCGGATTCCAGATGCAGCGGGATAGGACGTAATTGCGCAGATCGCACAGCTCGCCGGAATTGCCGTTGCCGTTGGCCTGCATGAACAATCCCTTGACGTTGTTCTTCAGAAAATACTTCACATTGGGGCCGATGGCGCGCAGATTGGGAAAAGGCAGATCGTAAAAACTGAAATTCGTATTGTAATTCCACACCCAAATGTCGCTGCAAATTTTGCTCCAGTCGTCCATGTCCTGGCAGAACTCGCGATTCTTCTTGCTGCCGGGATCGTCGATGGGATAGAGCGTGCAGCATTCGATGCTGCAAAGTTGGATTTGCACATTCGCCCGCGGCTGGATGGTCTTGGGCGGCTTGCGCGTATACCAGTAGGCCAGCGTGCCGATCTTGACGCCGGGATATTTCTTTTCCACGCGCTCGGCCACGGCGTTGACGAAGGCGAGATGCGGTCCCATCGGCGTTCCTTCGCGCTGGGTAATCTCCTCGCATTTCTCGCAGCGGCAATAATCGTCGTTGTCGTTCTGACTGACGCTGATATTCTTTTGGTTGGGATTGGCGTCCAGATCGTGAATGACGTTTTCCGCCACGATCTCGATGACGTCGGGATTGGTTACGCAAACTTCCGGCCCGCCGCCGCCCATTTTCAACTTGCGCTCTCCATCGACAAGGGCGAAATATTCGGGATGTTCCGCGCCGTATTTCTCTACGGGAAGAAAATGATAGAGCGTATGGCTGATTAAACTCTGGTTCGAAATTCCGCCGTATTGATCCTCGCTGGGCGTGGTATTGACGCGCTGCCGCGCGGCGAAATCGTGATGATCGTAATTCTCTTTATAATACGGCCAGCGGAAAGCGAAAGGCGGCTTGTACGTATATTCCTCGCAGGGAATCAACCAGGAAATCCGCCATTTCGCCGCCGGGAAATAGGTATGATCGAACGTCAAAAACCGCCCGTCCAGATAGCGCTCCATGAATTCATAGACGCCATACAGCGTTCCACGCGGACGTCCTCCCGCGATAACGATGTTGTCCGCTGTGACGCGGAGGCGCAAATCCTCTTCGCCCAGCCCATCGAGAGAGACGGCCGCCGAACTGCGGCTCATGGCTTCGCTGGGGCCGATGAATACGTTACGAGCGTCGGCGGGCGGTTGGGCGGCGATGGGCAGTTCGATATCCGCCGCCTGTTTGAAGAGCGACTGAAATTCCTGGGCGGCGTACTGCTCGCTGGCCAGCGCATCGTCCGCGACGACGATCGTCCATCCCCCCATTTGCGACAAGTCCAGCGTCTCGGCGCCAACGCTCGCAGCGTAAGAAAACAGAACCGCGAATATTCCGGCTAAAGCGCGCATCGTCTTCATCCTCATTTCTTCATTTATTTTGATTGTTAGATTTTCGTTTAAGCTATCATCCGAAAATTGAAGGGATATGGGAAGGGGAGAAGTATGAGGTATCTAGACTGAAAATTATTTAAGACAACAAACTAGAATTGCTCTTGCGTTTTTTCTGTTCATTTGTACAATAAAACATCCCATTAAAACGCAAGAAATGAGGTCTTTCTAATGACTTCTCCTATAACGTTAATACCCAATGATCAAAAACTCAGTGCGCTCGATCATGATCTTCCTTTTCTTGCATCGGAGGCAGCTATCGACATCGACAACCTGCTTGCGAATCGAGGAAGTGATTTAACGGCAATTAGACTTTTATCTGAACGCTTAAAGAACTCCATAAAACTTGAAACGCACGATGACGCCCCATGCTCTCTCATGGATCGAGCGACGCTTATCGTTCTGGGCGAGGCGATAGCGAAATCTAGTAAGAATTATAAAGCGCCTCTTCAGATTCCTCAGTTACTAAAGGAAGCGGATGGCATCGCTAATTCATTATCTAAAGATAATCCGACAGAAAATCAAAAAGAACTTGAAGCAGCTCGTGATTTCTGCGTAGCTCTCTCAAGGGCAGCTATAGCCTTCCAGCAATCCATATTTGATTTAGATATTCCACCCCATCCCTTTCGGAGTTGAAGGTGTCTATAATAGACCATGCAAGAAAAAGGATTGTCGCAGTTCTCCATGAGATTGAACGGTTAAAGGAATCCGACTTTCCTTATTCTTTTTCACGAGAAGCCGTAGCCCTTTTACAGCAGACGTTCAATTCTCAAAAATCCGTCCTCGATAAAGTTTTTCCGGATACGACTCCCAGCGTAGCGCAAATTGAGTGCGGAGCATCTCTTCATCTGATTTTTCTTTATCTGCCGTTTCTCGGTTTCCTACTCCGCTCGACGAACGTCCGAAATGGATTCGAAACATATTTCCCCCTTTTACGTCTGGCAAGAATTATTTTAAGTTCAAATACGAAATTGATCATTTCGTCCGAATGGGATTTTTCTCCTTTTGTTTATAGATCAATCCCCGCTTTACCCGAATTCGTTCTTATCGGTTTACCTGCGCATGAATCAGGCAATCCATTGCTAACGCCTTTAGCGGGGCATGAATTAGGTCATTCCGTTTGGAAAACATACAATCATTCGAAACAGTTCGAACCGATAATTGATAAACACGTTGTAGAAGAATTGTTAACGGAAAGACACTGGAATAACTACCAAAAAATCTATCCAGGAATCAAAAAAAATGATATTAAAGCAGGAACGGATTTATTCACGTCAAACACTTGGATAAACGCTTACAATTGGGCATTAATGCAAACAGAGGAAATCTTTTGCGATATTATTGGCTTACGCCTTTTTGCAGAATCCTACCTTCACGCTTTTGCCTATTTGATTTCGCCAGGTAGACCTGGACGACGATCATTGCGATATCCCAACAATCGGCGTCGCGCATCTCTTCTCATGGAAGCAGCCAAGGCCTTGGATGTAGAAGTTGAGCCGAATTTTGCGTCGGATTTTAAAGATGGCGACGAACCAGACGAGCCTGCGACAAAATTGCTTGTGTCGATCGCGGATGACGTTTCGAAAGCGCTTATGCCTGATTTAGTCAAGTTAACGCAGAATTTTGCGGATAACAAGGCAGTTCCAAAAAGAGATCGCGACAAGGTGAAAAACATACGAAATGAGTTTCAGAATTGGGTTGCGCCTACCGCAAAGCAAGCATCGCTTTCAGATATATTAAACGCCGGTTGGGAATGCGCTCTGGACGAGAATCTCTGGAGCAATGTACATCAAATCAAACCTGAAGATAGAAACCGAGTTTTACGCGATCTCATACTTAAAAGTATGGAAGTTACGGAAATTTATGAACGGTTGAAACAAACGACATGATACTCAAAGCCGATCTAATTGCACGGGAATTGGAAAATCCAGAAAATCCCGATGATCCTATGATTATCGCCCCCCAGCTGAATTTGAAAGAACTTAAAGAATCAGGAGCCGCCTCTGTCGATATCCGGTTAGGCTGTTGGTTTTTGACGTGTAGGCCAAGCCGTACAGGTTTACTTGATGTTTATGAAAAACATCATGATGCTCCCAATGAAGCCAAACTGACAAAATCTTATTATGTTCCTTATGGAGAAGGTTTTGTTCTCCATCCAAAAGCGTTTGTACTTGGTATTACCATGGAATGGATTCGAATGCCATTTAATCGCGCCGCTTATGTTATTGGACGATCTTCTTGGGGAAGGCACGGACTTATCATTGCAACACCCACCGGAGTCCATCCAGGTTTCACTGGTTGTTTAACCCTAGAATTATCCAATGTCGGCGAAATTCCAATAATGTTAAAACCCGGAACTACGATATGCCAGATATTCATCCATAAAGTTGATAGCGTAGATCAAAAACATGTTGATCGAAGTTCCTTCATCGGCAGGAGGAAACCAACTCTCGGCGTAATTGAACTGGATAAGATTGCAGAACTCCTTTCAAAAGATAACGGTTAAATGCTTTCGTTATCTGCCATTTTATATTTTTTATTCCTCCCTCTCCTCTCCGCCATTTGCTTCAATATGTCGAAAATCGTTCCCAGGCTTCTGAGAGACGTCATTGAAATGGCTTGTGGGATTTCCAGCATCCGAAAATTGAAGAGAAATGGGAAGGGGAGAAATCGCCGAAAGAACGCAGCCGCCGTGAATCATGCGATGATTCCTAAACGGAGGCATTTACAAAAGCGAATAGCCGTTTTTACGCTTTATTCTCTCCTAATGGCAACGTAACCGTAAACTGCGTTCCTTTTCCCGCTTCGCTTTCGACCGCGATCGTCCCGCCATGCTGTTCGAT
>JBFMBP010000107.1:0-6680 GCA_040755155.1 Candidatus Omnitrophota bacterium
CTCCCTGTCTCCCTGTCTCCCTGTCTCCCTGTCTCCCTGTCTCCCTGTCTCCCTGTCTCCCTGTCTCCCTGTCTCCCTGTCTCCCTGTCTCCCTGTCTCCCTGTCTCCCTGTCTCCCTGTCTCACAGTCTCACAGTCTCACAGTCTCACAGTCTCATCTCTTATCCCTTATTTGTAGACTTATTATGACTCAAAAACCATTCATACAATTCGGGATTATTGTAGGCTTTATTCCAAATATCATGCCCCGAATTGGGAAAGACGGTATACCGCGCTTCGTTGGCGGTAATCCGTTTCAACTCTTTCATCAGATTTTCAGAGGAACGCAGGGGAACGACTCTGTCCTTGGCGCCGTGAAACGCCCAGACCGGCAGCTGCCGCAATGTTTCCGCCCATTCCGGCTTTCCGCCGCCGCAGACGGGAGCGACGGCGGCGAGGCGATCGGGATAATCCTTGGCGAATTGAAACGAGCCGAATCCCCCCATGCTGATGCCGGTGAGATAGACTCGGTCGGGATCGATGGAATTGCGCCGTAATAGTTCGTCCAAAAACTCGCTCAACAGCGCACTTTCCCATTTTTTCCGCGCGGGACACAACGGCGCGGCGACGATGAAAGGCAATTTTCCATCTCGCACGACATATTGAATGGGAGTATGCTTTTTCAATTTGGCAAGATTATCTCCCCTCGTTCCCGCGCCATGCAGAATAATCAGCAAAGGCCAGTTTTCTTGTTGTTCGTATTCCTTAGGTTGATAGAGCAAGTATTTATACCCGCTCCCCTTCGGATTGAAGGATTTCTCAAATACGCGAAAAGAACTCTCTTCGCTGAAGACCAAATTCGGCGTAAGCATAAGAACTGCCGCCATCGCCATCCATAAAGCGGATAGAAAACGCAAACTTTTCATGAAATTCCCCTTTTTCCGAAATATTTTCCCATAAAAAAATAAACTCAATTAATCTTTTTTTCTATCTCCACGCCGCCGTAATACGACTCCTAAAAAAACATTTAAAATCGTAGGATGGGTTGCGTTGTTTGACCCATCAATTACTTCTAATCACTCGTCACTGTCTTTAGGATAAACGAAAGAGGGGCGGCCAGGCGACCGCCCCTTTCTTTTTCAAAGGCGATTTTTATAAGGGGAACAATTCCAATTTGCGAATCCAAATCGCCATATCTTTGAACTCTTCGCCGGGGTGAACCTGGAGGCCGATTTTGCCTTCCCCCGATGTGGAATCATGGACGTCGGCGACTTGGGTTCCATTGAGAGTTATGGTCAGCTGGTCGCCCTTGCAGCGGATGACGAACGTATTCCAATCTTCGCGGTTGACCAGCGCTGGATTTTCGTTCTTGGCGATGAACAGTTTTCCCGGACAATAGAGCGAGCCGGACCAGCAGAGGGGATTCTTGTATTCGAGGATGTCGGCCTGGTAGGTGGTTTCGTCGCTATGATAGCGAAACCAGACGCCGCTGTTGGCGGGCCATTGGACTTTGAATTCAGCAACGAGTTCGAAATCTTTGAAGGATTGTTGGGTGAAGAGATCGCCGGGCGCGAAGTTGTCGCCTTGGTGCCCGGTCAAAACGCCGTCTTCCACCGTCCATTTGGCGGCGCCTTTCGCTTCCCAGCCGTTTAAATCCTTGCCATTGAAGAGAGAGACGGCTGAAGAAGCGTTAGCCGTCCAGCGGATGGCGTTATGCAAGAGTTTGCGGTAATTAGGATTTTCATAGACTTTATGATCGTGCCCGCCCTGGATGGCGGCGACTCTGGCTCTGCCGTAATTTTTGGCCCAGCCCACGAAAGAGGAACTCGTTGGATGATTGCAGGACAAGAGAATATCGACGGCGGGATTTACGTACATATCGCCGTAGGTCTCGTCGGTTACCTGATAAGAGGATATTCCATCGGCGATGGGATGATTCTTATTGACGACGTTGATCGTCATTTGAACGTCATGGAGATAGGTGGAGGGAGGTTGGATCTTGCCGCCGATTTCGCGTCCCTTGGGATCCAGGATGTAGGTCCCGCCAGCGATTTCGAGAAATTCGGGCCAATTCTGATAACACGCTAAAGCGTGGTGCATAACCACCAAGCCCTTGCCCGCCGCCAGGTACTTCAACAACCCCTGTTTTTGCTCGTCCGTAATATCCTGCCAAAGGTCGTACATGGCGATGACGTCGTATTGCATGGCGGTTCCGTCAGTGTAGACCTGATTGGCCTTGGGGTGGACGATTTCGGCGAATTCCACGCCGTCGAAGCTTTTGAACATGTCGAAGAAGGGCTGGCGTTCGAAATCGTGGCCGCCAGTAACGATCAAAACCTTGATCTTATCCTTCGCTTCCGTTAATCCGCCCATAACGGCTAAGAACAAAAACGAGACGGCGATCATCTTAATAAGACGCTGGATTTTCATATATTTCCTCCGATTCATCATTCATCACTCATCATTCATCATTACTATAATCCAACCCGGCGGCGTTAGAAAGTATGAATCACGTCGAAGCGCGAACCGATTCCCGGCTCTTTCGTCACCTCGATGCGGGCCATGAACATTTCCTTGAGTTCGTCGAGGTGAGTTACGACGATGATCTTGTCGAATTCGTCCTGGATGTCGTTGATGGCGTCGACGATGTTGGCCAGGCCTTCGCCGTCCTGCGAACCGAAGCCTTCGTCGATAACGAGGAGGCGCAGCTGGCTGCCTGCGCGGCGGCATAGCAATTGGGAAAGGGCGATGCGCAGAGCCAGGTCGACGCGAAAGGCTTCGCCGCCGCTGTAAAGTTCGTAATCGCGGGTTCCCATTTCGTCGCTGATCTTGATGTCGAGGGTTTCAATAGCGCCGCCGGATTTTTTTTCGCGCTGCGATTCCAACGCCAGCGAGGCGGCGCCGTTGGTGAGGCGTTGGAGCAGGCGGTTGGCGCCGTTTTCCAAATCGGGCAGCGATTGCTCGACGATCATGGCGGGGATGCCGTCGCGGCTGAAGGCGGTCTTGAGTATGCCGTAATGGCGCTCGTCGTCCAGGACGGAGCGCAGTCGTTCTTGCGATTGCCGTTTTTCGTTTTGCGCTTCCTGCAAACGGGCGATTTTTTCGCGCAAGGCGCCTAGGCGGAATTGAATTTCATTGCGGCTGGTTTCCAAAACGGCGCGTTGCGATTCAAGTTCATGGCGCTGTTTTTCGCACTCTTGGAGCCGATGAAGAGAGGGGATAGCTTGTTGGCGCTGCTCTTCGATGCTTCGCCGCTGCTGTTCGATCGCTGCGGATTGTTTTTGCAACGCCTCGATTTCCGCGTCCAATTCGGGAAGCCTTTGCTTGGCGGCCTGTAGACTGTTCCAATCGGAGATGGCGTTGCGCAACCGGTTTTGTTCTTCCTGCCAATAACGGCGTCGGGTTAGTTCCTTTTCTAAAGGTTGCAGCTGCTCCAAAACCTCAGCGATGGAGCGCCGTTGCGGTAGCGCGAAATTTTCCGTTTCGAGAATAGAACTAGTCTTTTCCATTTGTCCGGCGATGGCGGCCAGGCGGGTTTGGGATTCGCCGAATCGGCTAATTTCTTCCTGCAGTTTCAACCATAACCATTCGTCGTTTTGCTGTTTCTGCAAGCGCTTAATGGCGGCGGCGCGCTGGACTGGTTCATAGGCTAGTGCGGCGAGCGCTTGGCGCGACTGCTCGGCGGCGATTCTAGCTTCTTCGGCGAATTGGTTGGATTGCATCTGCTGCGCGATGGCGTCCAATTGTTCTTGCAGGGCGTTCAGATGCAGGATTTCCGTTTCCTGTTCTTTTAATTTTTCTTGAAGTTGCCGCAAGCGCGTTAGCTGCTTGTCGATTTTGGGCATTTTATTTTGCAGCGTTTGAAATTGGGCGCGCAACGCGTCGCGCAGTTTTTCCTTTTCCGCAATTTCCCGTTGAGTCTGCGAAATTTGGTTTTGGGCGGCGGCGATATCCGCTTCGAATTGCTCTTCCATGCGTTTTTGGCGGGATGGATCGAGGTCTGCGCCGCATAGGGGACATTCGCGGGCGCCGCCTTGGCGCAGGAGGCGAAGTTTTTCCCCAGTCTCCGCAACGAGATTCTGCAAACGTTCCATTTCGCCCGACAAGCGTTCGAGCAGCTGGTTCGTCTGCTGGCCTTGTTTGACGACATCGTCCGATTCGGTTTGCAGGCGGGAATGCTCGTTTTCCAGAGCGGGAAGTTTCAATAGCTCGGCGCGGGCGGCTTCCATCTCCTTTTCCAAGGACGCTTTTTTCTTCAAGGCGCCCCGCATTTCGGCGGCGCGTTCGGCGAGGATTTGACGTTCCTTCTCGATCAATGCTTCCGATTGTTGGAGAGTGGCTTGCAGGCGTTCGTATTCGGGATGCAGCGCTTCCAGGCGGGCGCATTCCGACTGGGTATTTTGAAATTGGACGTAGTTGCTTTCGATTTCTTCTTTACGGTTGATGACGGCGCGGCTTTCTTCTTGAATGTTGCGCCAATGCGTTTGATCGGTGGTAAGCGAAGCGAGCTGTTCGCGCAGACCGGCGCATTGGGCTTCGATCTCGCGTTCGATCTTGTCTTTCTCTTCCTGAAAGGCGCGAGAGCGGGCTTCGACATCCAGCAATTTTTTGAGTTCGCGTTCGGCTTCATCGTACCGCAAATAATCTTGCTCGATCTCCTTCTCTCTTTCGGCGATTTGGCGCAAGGCGTCTTGTTCTTGCATATCTTTTTTCCGGCGCCGGTCGATTTCCGAAAGCGATTGGCGGGCGCGTTCTTCTTCTTGATCCCAACGGCTCATGCGGTCGCGCACGATGAGGAGATTCGATATTTCTTCTTGCAACTGTTTCTCTTCCCGGCGAATCGCTTCCCAGCGATTTTCCGCTTGGGACAACTCGGCGAGCCGTTGCTTCTCTTGTTCGCGAATATTCTCTTCCTCCTCCAATTCTCGATCGAGCCGTTCGACAGCTTCTTCGAGATTGCGGCGTTCGGAGCGGCTGGCGCTCCAACGCTGCTTGGCTTCTTCCAGAAGCCGGTCGTAGTAATGCAGTCCGAGAATGGCGCCGAGGATTTCCTTGCGGTCTTGGGGGGATTGACGAGTGAATTCATCCGCCTTTCCCTGTTGCAGAAAGGAAGAATTGATAAAAGTTTTATAATCCAGCCCCAAGGTATCGACAATTCTCTTTTGAGTTTCCTTTTTGGAAGCGCCGGTGAGCAGGCGAAAATCGTCATCCCGCGACGAACGCCCGCGAAATTCCAACTTAGAGGTTTGTTTGGCCGAACGGAATTCGCGGCTGACTTGGAATTCGCGATCTTCGAGTTGGAAAGTGAACTCGACGGCCATTTCGTCGGCGCCGAGGCGCAGCAGACCGGCATCGGGCGCGCGGCTGTAACCGGCTTTGCGCGCTTCGCCCCAAACCGCCCAGGTTATGGCGTCGAGCAGGGCGGATTTGCCGTGGCCGTTGCGCCCGGTCAGGCAGGCCAATTTGAAGGAAGAAAAATCGAGAATCCCGGCATCTTCGCCGTAGGAGAGGAAATTGCGCAGTTTAAGCCGGACGGGAATCATGATCGAAAATCCAAGAGAAATTATTCCATGACGGAAGTTTCCAAACTATGCTTAATTGAAAAATCGGTTTATTATGAGCCGTTGCGATGCGCTGCCGGTAGGTTCATCGGCGAAATCCTAGTATAACGCGAAGCGAAAACCGCCGATAGGAATATGTAAAAATAATGATGAATGATGAAGAAATATGAGTGAGGAACTTTGGCTCGGCGGGAGCCTCGCCCTCCCTTCTTGTTTGAATGCGAATCCAGGGAGGGCGAATCTCCTGATGAGCCAACCTATCGAGGAAAGACGCTGAACAATTGTTGGAAGACTCTACTACTTTCTATTTTCTTAGAAATGGTGAATGAAGAAGAAAAATGACGGGATGCGGCTTCGCTTTGAGCCTGCCCTTTGAATTTATGGGGACGGCCTTCTTTGAATAGGCCTTCAACAAAGGAGTATCAACTGTGCTTTTGGATGTTATGTTCAACCGGACGGAATTGGAAAAGTGCGAAATCAACCATCATATCGTCTTCGTCGCCGACGTGTTGCGGGCGACGACGGTGATGATCGCCGCTTTGACCAATGGAGCGAAAGCGATTTTGCCGCAAAAAAACGGCGCTTCCGCCCGCGGTCTTTATAACGAATTGTTGGAACAAGGGATTCCCGCTCTGCTCTGCGGCGAGAAGGACGGCTTCAAGATAGCTGGCTACGATTTGGGAAATTCGCCTTCGGAATATACGCCCGAAATGGTGAAGGGCAAAACCATCGTCCATCTGACGACGAACGGAACCAAAACGCTGGCGGCGGCTGCGTCCGCCTTGAGCGTCTTCATCGTTTCCTTCGGCAATATCGGGGCCACGGCGAAGAGAATTTTGGAATTGTACGACGTTTCGCCGGAAGTCTTGCTCATCGGATCAGGACGGGAAGAGCGCTATTGCCTGGAAGACACGGTCTGCCTGGGCGGCGTTATTACCTATCTGCTGGAAACGTCCGACAAGGATTTCGATCTGACCGATTCGGCGGTAACGGCCGTTGACCTATTTCATCTCTACCGCAACCGGCTGCTGGATATGGCGCGGCTGAGCGCGCATGGAAAGTATCTGGAAAGCGTAGGATTAGGCGCCGACTTGCCGGAGTGCGTGAAAGTGGATACGTCCACCCTAACGCCGGAGATGCG
>JBFMBP010000107.1:6780-59560 GCA_040755155.1 Candidatus Omnitrophota bacterium
ACCGCAACCGGCTGCTGGATATGGCGCGGCTGAGCGCGCATGGAAAGTATCTGGAAAGCGTAGGATTAGGCGCCGACTTGCCGGAGTGCGTGAAAGTGGATACGTCCACCCTAACGCCGGAGATGCGGGGGGGGCGGATCGTAGTTTGAATGAGGAATGATGAAAAAGCATAGGTATTCTTATGAAGCGTTTTCATATTGCCACGGATAGCGAAATCCTCGCCGGAAAAGTTACAGACGCCTATTTCGTCCGGACCATGGAAGTACTCGAACAGACGGATGCCAGCAAACCGGTAGTTATGGAGATTCGCGCGGCGTCCCTGCCAGCGAAATGGGATTGGGCGGTCTTGGCGGGCGTCGAGGAATTAGTCTTCTTCATGGAGGGGATTCGCAAGCCGGTCGATTTGTTCTGCCTGGACGAGGGGACGCTATTCCGGGCAGGCGATCCGGTGGGTTATGTTATTGGAGATTACAAAGATATCTGTATATACGAGACGGCCATATTGGGCTTATTGTGCCAGGCGTCCGGCATCGCGACGCGGGCGGCGCGCTGCGTAAAGGCGGCGGAAGGCCGGGCTGTGCTGAGTTTCGGAGCGCGGCGGCTGCATCCCGCCGTGGCGCCGCTGGTGGACCGCAACGCCTTTATCGGCGGCTGCGTAGGGTTTTCCAGCGTTATCACCGGAGAACTGCTGGAAAAGAATGCCGCCGGAACGATGCCCCATTCGTTGATCTTGCTGGTGGGGGATACGGTGGAAGCGTCGGAGATGTTCGACGCCTACATTCATCCCAAAGTTCCGCGCATTTCGCTGATTGATACGTTCAACGACGAGAAGTTCGAAGCCATCCAGACGGCGGAGGCGATGGGGGATAAACTCTACGGTGTGCGCGTGGATACGCCCGCCTCGCGCCGGGGCAATATGCTGGACTTACTGAAGGAAATCCGGTGGGAGTTGGATATCCGGGGGCATCAGAAAGTGCGGATCGTAGCCACGGGAGGCATCGACGAATATAAGATTATGGAATTGAATCCCGTCTGTTACGGCTACGGCGTGGGAACCGCCATCAGCAACGCCCCGGTTGTCGATTTCGCCATGGACATCGTGGAAATCGATGGCCGTCCCATCGCTAAGCGGGGGAAACTATCCGGCAGGAAGCGATTGTTGGCGCAAGGGAATAGCTATAAGGAAAGAGAGATCGTCTTCTGGAAAGGGGACGATCCCCGGCAATCGCAGGATTTAATAACGGCGAAGACGAAACAAGGCGTCCGGACCGCCGATTCGCCGCCGGCGGATCGCATCCGCGAACATGTTCTGCAACAACTAGCTAACGTCCCCTTGGAAAGTTTGCGGTGAACGTCATGCCTTCGCCCGGCGAAAGCGGAAATATCAATAACGCTGGCCGCCATTCCTTGTCAAAACTTTTTCCCTTCCTTCAAAACGATTGGCCGTTGCCGCTGTTGCTCGCGGCGCAAGTTATCCTCAACCTTCCGGGAATCCTGATCCCCCCGTTGTGGGTGGATGAAGCCTATTCGGCGATATTGGCGCGGCGAACGCCGGGGGAGATATGGCGGTCTATGGTTTACGATGCAGGACCGCCGCTGTATTACCTCTTACTGCATGGCTGGCGGTTTGTTTTCGGCGAATCGGAAGCAGCGCTGCGGGGGATGTCGCTGCTTTTTGCCCTATTAACTACCATCGGCGTTTATTTCTTTGGGAAGCTCTGTTTCGATAAAAAAACCGCGAGTTTCGCCTCGTTGTTATGGATATGCGCGCCGTTGTGCGTTTTCAACGCGGGGCAGGCGCGGAACTATACCCTCTTATCCGCTCTCAGCGTGGGTTTGGCGCTGGGAGCGGTTTTCTATTGGCGCAAACCGCGAAAATGGACATGGGCGGCTTCGCTGGCGTTACTGACGGCGGCGGTTTATACCCATAACGCTGCCTGGTTCATGGCGCTGGCCATACTTGCGGGGCTATGGGCGCTTGGCCGGGGGGATTATGGCTATGCGCCCTTATGCAATTGGGGAACTATGCTAGGCGGCGCCTTGCTGTTATACCTGCCGTGGACGCCGACGCTGCTTGCCCAAATGCGGATAACGGAGAGGACGATTGGGTGGGTGGAAAAAGCATGGTCGCCCTGGTCTATTGGATGGACGATGAATGCGTTGATTCCCGGCGGCGCCATGCCTCCCTACATCGATTTGCCCGTTTTCCCCGCTTATCTTTATGGGATAGCCATTTTGCTATGGACGGCGCCGCTGGTTCCTGCGCTATTGGGCATGATGCAGCCGCAAGGAAAAATGCTGCGGTTTTTGACGGCGTTTTTTTTGGTTGGACTCGCCGGACCTTACCTCTATTCGTTGATATGGAAGCCCATTTATTTAGTAGGACGGACGGATTTTTTTCTAACGCCGTTTTGGTGCTTGCTGGCAGGCGCCGCCGTTTCGCAATTGCAACGGAAATGGTTGGGCAACCTATTGATCGCTATCCTCGCGGCTCAGAGTTTGGGATTAAGCTTATACATGGAGTTGCGAGATCAGGAACGCAGCGAATTGGACATTGTCCGATACCTGGAACAGCGAGGAAAGCCAGGCGATGCGGTTCTATGCACTGGCCTGACCCGTCCGCCGATGGAGTATTATTTAAAACCGAAAGGTTTTCGCATTCTTTCCTATCCTCGCGATATGGCGCAACACTTGGCGCACTTGAACGAAGAATGGTACGCGAAGAACGTTGACCTCGACGCCGAGGCGCAGGAGTGCATAGAGGAAGCAAAAAGCGTTCTTACGGGCCAAGGGCAGCTGTGGGTGATCGGCAGCGAGCGCAGGATCAACGAGCCGTTGTTCGAACAGTTGCAGCGGGAGAAAACTCTGCGCGGCTTGAATCGGGTGCAGACGCCGAAAATGGGATTGCGCAAAATCGGGGAGCCTTTGTTTATTCTGCCCTACTTGCAGGCGAACGATGCGGGATAGTCGCAATCGAAGCCGCATAATTCTGCAGGAGGCCGCCATCCTTTTGGGATTGGGCGTATTCTCCCTTCTTTTGCATTCATGGTATTTCAACGTTTTCTTGAACGTCATGCCCAACGCGTTGCAGCCCGCCAACGACGCTAAAAGTTATTGGGAGATGGGGCTGAAGATTTATCGCGATGGAATTTTTCTCCCCAACGACGGGCCTTACTACCAGGCGCCTCTCTATCCCTATTGGCTGGCGGGATTACATTACTTCGGCTTTCATCGCATCGTGGAAGCGCTGCGCATCCAAGAGTGGATGAGCATCGCCAACGTTTTGTTATGTTATTCGGCGGGGCGGCTGGCGGCGGGGCGGCTGACGGCCGCGCTGGCAGCGGCGTTGTTCGGATTATGCCATTATTCCTTGTTCTTCGCTTCCAAAATGCTGGCGGAGACGCCGGGGATTTTTCTCTTCCTCCTCTTTTCCATTTTCTTCTTGCTATGGATCAATAAGAATAAAACGGCATGGCTGGCCGTTAGCGCCTTCTGTTTCAGCTTGGCGGTTTTGTGCCGTCCCAATCTGCTGTTCTTCTTTCCGCCGGTGTTGCTGTTTTGTTTTATTGGACGGAGTGGAGAAGCAAGAACAATTGCCATTCCTGGTTTGAATCTTTCGCTCGATAGGCGAGGGATATTGTTTTCCAGCGTATTTTTATTAGGGATTCTACCGGCGCCGTTGCGGAACGGAATTGTGGGAGGGGATTGGGTTCCCATCTGCGCCAATTCGGGCGTGACATTGTATATGGGAACCAACGAACAGGCTGAAGGGGGACTGGCATCGGTGGAAGGACTTTCCAACGACATTGAAAAACAATATACCCAAAGCATCGAACTGGCGTCGAAGCTGGCGGGGAAGGAATTGCCGCCATCGCAAGCGTCGTCGTTCTGGATGAAAAAAACCGCCGCCTGGGCGCTGTCGCATCCGGGAAAGTTGTTGGTTTTGGAGATCAAGAAACTATTATGGGCGCTGTACTCGGCGCCGCCCGCCGTGAATTACTCGGCGCATTTCGAAAGCGAATGGATCGGAGGATTGAAAGCGCTGAGTTGGCTCACCTGGCTGAGCGTCTGGGGCGGCCTCTTGGCTTTGCCTTGGCTGTGGAAGGGTCGAACGGAGCGCTTTTTTCTGAGCTTATGGGGCGGGTATTTGCTTTTGAGTTTGGTTTATTACGCCTCGGACCGTTTTTTGGCGGGGATGCTGCCGTTTACGTCCATTTTGACGGCGATGTGGATTGAAGCGGTTTGGCGGCGATGGCGGGAGTTCCCTTGCACTTGCCTTTGCCCTCACCCAGAGGGAGAGGGAATTTGTTTGGGTAAAAGAGTTCTTTCCATCGTGATGAAGTGTACGGCGCGGCCCATCCTGCTTATTTGGATTGGGATTACGTTTGTTCTTACAGCGAATCCTTTTCTAGCGTGGAACCGGGAGCGGGAGATTGGGATGGGATGGTACAACCTCGGCGTGTTTTACGAAGAAAAAAGCAACGATCTACGGGCGATGGAGAGTTACGAGAAGGCGCTGGAAGCCTGCCCGGTTTTACCGGCGGCGATGTTGAACTTGGGCGTACTCTACGCCGAACAAGGCGATCTGGAAAAATCGACGCAATTGTTCCTGAAAGTATTGTCCATCGAACCGAAGAACCAGACGGCGCAACGGAATCTGAAGATCAACCGGGAACGGATGAATGATAAATGATAAATGAAAAAAAACATCTCATCGAGGGTGGCAAAGGCATGGCGAAGCCAGCCTTTGAAATTGTCGTTAAAACGGCGGATTATTGTAATTTGCCCCTTTAAAGGGGCATTTGATAATAGCCCAGCCTTTTAAGGTTGGGAAAATCTTGACCATACGTAAACTATAGGTTACAATTCCTGTATGAAGAAAATACTCAAAATTTATAGAACGGAGAACGGAAAAGAACCATTTTTGGATTGGCTTAACACTCTAAGAAAAAAGGATAAACCGTCTTTTTTCCGTATACGTGACCGTTTAAACCGTATCGCCGAGCAAGGAAATTATGGAGATTATAAGGCTGTGGGAGAAGGTGTTTATGAATTGCGTTTTTTCTTTGGTTCGGGTTATCGCGTTTATTTTGGGGAAGATGGCGAGACGATTGTTTTGTTATTGTGTGGAGGTGGAAAGAGTTCGCAGCGGCAAGATATCAAGAAAGCTAAAGAATACTGGAGTTTATACCATGAATGACGCGGGAAGGGAAAAGCGTTTAAAGAAACTGGAGGGATATCGGGATTTCCGGGCATATTTCGTCAAGGACCTTCGAGATCATCCCGAAGATATCGATGGATATCTGGAGATTGTGATCGAAGATTATGAAAAGGATCGGGATGCGGCGGCTTTTTTATTGGCGCTGCGCACAATCGCCGAAGCGAAAGAAGGAATGACTTCTTTAGCCAAGAAAACCAACCTTACGCGCCAAGCTCTCTATAAAGCCCTATCCTCCAAAGGCAATCCTCGTCTTGAAACCATATGGTTGATTCTCAACGCGCTGGGATACAGTATTTCCATCAAACCGTCTCCCGCAGCGCAGTAAATATCGCATCCGTTTTTCCTATTTCATCCTCCAATGCGAAATGGATTTCAATCCATAAGAAAATATCTCCCGTTTAGAATTGAGAAGCGGTTTTTTCTCGACTCCGGCGTACGCGATGAATGAATAACCCCACAGCGTATCCGGCGCTGTAATAGAAAATGCTGCCGCTGATAAGATAATAATAGATTTGGAAGGTGATGAAATCGCCCCAATCGAATTGAGATCGCATCCGATCTTCGAAGAGGCTATTCACAATAACGCAGGGATAATCCACCGTCTCGATGAATTGGACAAGCGTGGAAGGTCTGATAATATCGATGGAGACGCCTAAAACCAACGCTATAAAAATCCATAGATGAATAAGGAAAAAAGCCAACGCTAAATTCCGCGGCCAATTCGAATTGAACCAGGAACGAAATTTCTTTTCCCCCATAATCTGACCCGTTCTCGAATGTTTCCAATATCCATTCCTTGTTTTTCTAGGCGATCGATCGTCCTATGAGATTGTTCATGGCGTCAAGCGCCGTTGCGATATAATAGAAATAAAACATCTTTCTGCCGGAAGCCTTCTAGGAATGGGGAGGAGAGGAATGACGAATACGCGCCGGGGAAGCCCAGGCTTTTCTTTGATCGAATTGTTGATCGTATTGCTGATTGTAGGTTTGCTTTATGTGGGGCCGCAGGTGATCCCGCTTTGGCTGGTCGAATTGATTCTCTCCATCGGCTGGTTCGCGTTTCAATACTTCTTTATCAAATGGCTTATCCGGCTTTCCATTCTTTCCAAAGGGTATTTTCAAGAGTATAAAACGCTGTTGGTTTGGGGCTATCAAACGCAAATCGTCGCCGCATACATCTTGCGGTTTTACGTTTTGAGAGATGCCGACATCGCTTATTTTCATAAACTGGGAATTTCGTATCTGGGAACCTACGTGATTTTCTTTGTTCTGCCATTGGCGGGGATATGGATTTTTCACCCCCTTTTCCACCCCAAAAAAGAAGCGGCGAAATGGGATGCGAAGACCGTTAAAAAAATTGCCCTGCAATGCGTCCAGGCGCAGAAGTTTTACGAACGCTATCCCAAATGCCGGATTTACGTTTTCGATCACCCGCTTAAAGACCGATACGTCCATTGCGTATTCACGCAGCGCATCCGGCGCCATGAACGGGAGGATTTATTCGAAGATCGGCTGCTGGAGGTTCCCGTGGATTGGAAGAAGCGGACGGTTTGGGAGGAAGAAATCCAGCAGCGCCGTTATATTTTTCAGAGCGGAGAAAATGGCAGTACCGTATTGGAATTGCCCGCTGGCGACTCCTATCCCAGAAAAGAAGAACCGCTGGAGGAGGAGAGTCTCCAGCGGTTCGACGATTCTTTCAATCGATTTCCTTCTCTCGATTCCGCGCCGCTTCCGGCGGCGATTCAGCGGTCTCCTTACGAAATCGTATAATATCCTTCTTTACCGTCCCGCCCGGCGCGGGCTGTAGGATGAACCGCCCTGCGAAGACGGAGCGGGCGAGGACATGCGGGGCGCGCTGTACGAACTAGACGGCTGCGGCGAAAAAGACGGCGCTGAGTAGGAAGGCGCCGCACTGCGCGGCGCGGAGTAGGAAGGAACAGCGCTGCGCGGAACGGAATAAGACGGCGCAGCGCTGCGCGGTACGGAGTAAGACGGAGAATACGAACGGCTTGGGGCTGAGTCCATCCGCGATTGCCGCGAAGGAGAATAAGAGGGAACGGAATTATAGGTTTGCGGAACGGCGGAATACGATCGCGTCGAGTAGGACGGCGCGTAGGAGCTTCGGTTCGAGGGAATGCTGTAAGAACTCGACGTTCTCCGGTCGTAAGGCGTCATGTAGGACGACTGGCGGCTCGGCGGAACCTGAGCCGGCGTTATGGCGCGCGGCTGGGAAACCCCCGAATCGTAATTGCGAGACGAGGAAGAAGACGGGGGAGCGCTTTGGCTGCTGTCCGTCCGCTGGGGGCTGGCGCTTCTTGAAGGATTCGCGCTTTGCGGCGTCATGCGGCTGGATGAAGTAGAGGGCGCAGAGGCTCTAGGAGCCGATGGCTGCGCGCTGCGGGTTGCAGGTTCGCTCATGGAGCGGGTAGAAGACGAAGAATCGTTTCGCGGCGCTTCTTGACGCATTGTGCGGGGCTGATTCCAAGGGCTGCTGTCGCTGGAACGCGGGGCGGCGCTCTTCGCTTCCGGACCGCTGCGCGCCGGGGATGTAGAAGGAGCGGATCTGGAATTATCCGGAGCGGCGGTTCTTGTCGAACGGGTGCGATTCCAAAAGCTCTCGCTGCGAGCGTTAGTTGAGGGCGCGGCGCTTCTCGGCGCAGAGACATTGGCGTCCGAGCGGGCTTCGCGCGCCGATTGGGCGGAAGCGGGCGCGGTCATGGGGCTGGCGGTTCGTTCCGAATCCGTGCGCGAGGATTTCGCGGCGGGAGCGCGGCGGTCTTCCTGAGTGGGATTGGCTTGCGGCTCTCTTTCCGCTTTTGCATTGGCTTCGCGTTGGGAAAGCGGCGCGGCGCCGGGAGCGGCGGCGGCTTCGCGAGCCGGTTTGGCATCCGGGTTGCGCGCAGCTTGCGTATTCGCCGAAGCGGGAGCGGCGTTGACCTTTTCGAACGAGCTATCGCCTCGCGGATTTTTAGAAACAGGCTCGCGCGAGGATTCCGTCTGGGGCGAACGGTTGTCCGGGCCAGTAGCAAGCGGTTGATTCTGGACGGCGGCGGCGCGCCGTTCCGGCAGCGAAGCGAAGGCTTCCGGGCCGGTTTTCACGTCGCGGGAAGCGGCGTAGCGTCCGGCGGCATTCTCGCGGGGCGGTTTTTGTCCCGACTCGAAATCGCGCCGGGTCATGACGGTAACGGCGTTTTCCACGTTTTGATTCTGATATATGATCGTCTGATTGTTGTTGATAGTAACATGGTCTCTATAATACTCGGGGCGATGCAAATAGCCATGATGATGGCGATGGACGTAGCTGGCGCGGAAGCTATACCACGGATAAAAAGGATCGTAGGGACCGAGGGGGAACCAGCCGACGCAGGGACCGTCATAATAGCCGCCGCCGAAGGAGAGCGAAAAATACCTCCCATGATGGGCGTAAGCGAACGACACCATCGCCGGATACCAAAGGGGACGGTGGGGACGATGGACGACGTAGACTACGTCCGTGGGAACCCAGCACCAATCGTAATCCGAAGTATATACCCAGCGGCCATAGTGATAGGGAACCCAGCCCCACGGCTCGTAGGAGACCCAAATCCAGCCGTAAGGATCGCGCCACACCCAGCGGCCATCGCGGTAAGGCGCCCAGTTCGTCGCGACAAC
The DNA here is from genome assembly GCA_040755155.1 of Candidatus Omnitrophota bacterium. Lineage (NCBI taxonomy): Bacteria > Pseudomonadati > Candidatus Omnitrophota > Candidatus Omnitrophota bacterium. The sequence continues at coordinate 15,653 of JBFMBP010000107.1, forward strand.
GCGCGGGCGCCAAACGCGGCCGTAATCCTTGACCACTACCCAATCGCCGTAGGCGTCCAGATCGGAATAGCCCGCCACGCGGGTGGAGACGTATTGCCGCGTCTGGCTGGCGGCGATGGCGGCGTCGCGCATGTCGCTCCAACGGTCGAAATCGTCTTCCGGCGAAAGGGCGGCGATTTTGAAATCGGCGGAATTGGGGCTGCTCACGATGAGTTGTTCGTCCCGGCGCACGGCGAGTGAGCTCTTATCCGATTTCTCCACATTGACCTCTCCCCGGCGCACTTGAATCCTCGCCGGCCCTTTTTCGTCCACGTCGTAACGAACGATGGCGTGGACGGGGATGCTGGAAGCGAAGTAGGAGGAAATGATTTCCAGCGGCGGGCGTTCGTAACTGACCCGATTGGCGTGAACAGCCAAGACGCCCTTGACGATTCCAATACGGCCCAGGCCGTCATCGAGGATTTTGAACTCGAGGTAGGTATTGTCGCCCAGACGCAAAACGGTTTCGTCCTCCAATTGGATTTCCACCCGCGCTCCGGCGCCGGAGAAGATTTTATCGCCCGCCATAAGGGGGGTGTTGATCTCCGCATTGGTCCAGTCTTCATCGGCCATGCGCTGCATGGTGACGGGGCCTTCGATGTAGGAGATGCGCGCCGTACGCAGAGCCACGCCGTCATCGGGGGGCGCCGGGGCGGGCTGCGGCGCCGGGGGCGCGGCGATGGCGACGTAATGGGCTGGGGCGGCGGTAGTAACCGTCGAAGCGCAGCCGGTCAAACAGATAAGCGTAAGCATAACAAGCAAAAAGAGGAAAAATCGTCCTGTAAGGTCCATGATCGTAACTCCCTTCCAAACATCTTCCAATTCGTAATCTATAAATATCATCGCAGCCTGTAGGGATTTAACTAAATTTACGAAGCGTTTCCCCCCCCCAATGCGGCGGGCGGAGCAACTTTCTCCATACTATTATACCGGATGGCGGGAGGAAACGGGCGGGGAGGGGGTATTCATAACCCTATAGGTTCTGTAGGTTGTTGGATGGAATTCCTAAGCCGTTCATCGGCCTATTCCGCTAGATTCGAACAGCTGTAAACTCGTTTGGAATTGCATCTCGTTAATGTAGGGATTTCGATGACAGAGAATATAACCGAATGGGAATTTACCGCCGACGCGGCGGGGTGGATCAACGGGCGTCTTGCCGATGAACCGGGTTTGCCATTTTCGGAAGCGAAATGCGAGCAGAGGACGAAAGGATCGCTCAAGCGCCGGGATTTAACCTTGCTGGATAAAAACGGCGTCGTCGTGCTGACGGGCGAAGTAAAACTCCCATTTCAAAAAGACGGCGGCAGCCCGTATAACGAAGCGGTGGTTCAGGATGCGCGCCAAAAAGCGCGGCTGGCGAAGACAAAATACTTTTTCACATGGAACGTCAACGATTTCGTTTTATGGGAAACGTTTCCATCCAAAACATCCCCCAAAGACCGCAAGTTCAAATCGTGGTCCGTTACGATCATCCATAAACCAAGCCATTTGGAAATTTCCAGCACGAAGCATGCCATCGATAATTGGTTTAGGAATTTTCTGCGCGAATTCGCTGCTATTCTGTGTGGAGACATCGTTATTGGTACGCAGCCGCCCGATGCAAAGTTCATCGAAGCGTTGGAATCGTTCATGACCATGCCGATTTTGTTGACGCGGGAAAGTCTGGAAGAGAAATACGAGAAAGACCTTTTCAAAGACGATCTTGACCGTTGGATGCGAGACGAGCAGGGATGGACGATCTACGACGATCCGGAGGGAATTCGCGACAATCTGGAACGCGCCGCCAAATTCGCTTGTTACAACCTAGTCAATAAACTGGTTTTTCATGAAGCGTTATTAAAGGGTCATAAAGATAAGATGGATAAGTTATCCATCGCCGATTCTATCGATTCGGGCGAGAATCTAAGCCAACAACTCGACAAGTTTTTTGAAGCAGCGAAAATCATCACTGGCGATTATGAAACTATATTCGGCGAAGATCGTTTCGATATGGGTTTACGCATTCCATTCTATGCGGACAAAGCCGTTCCCCATTGGCGCGCTTTGATCGATCAAATCCACGAATTCGATTTTACAAAATTGGATTACGAAGTGATCGGCAATATCTTCGAACGGCTCATCAGTCCCGAAGAACGCCATAAATACGGGCAATTTTATACACGCGCCGAAGTCGTAGACTTAATCAATAGTTTTTGCATTCGCAACGGAACCGAAAAGGTGATGGATCCGGCGTGCGGCGGGGGTACGTTTTTAGTGCGCGCTTACGCCCGCAAGCGGGCGCTTGCGCCTAATCGCAGCCATAACGATCTTCTCGACGATCTGTATGGCATGGACATCTCCCACTTCGCCGCACATCTTACCACTATAAACTTAGCGACGCGCGAACTCGTCGATGCGGAAAATTATCCGCGAATCGCCCGCAGCGATTTCTTCGACGTAATCGCTAAAGATACGTTTTTATCAATTCCCGACTCTATAAAAGCAAAAGGTCTCGGTTCTCAACCGCATCGCGAAATCGTCATTCCTTTATTGGACGCCGTGATTGGCAATCCTCCCTATATCCGGCAGGAGCAGATTCGCAAATCCAAAAAGGATACAGAAAAGGGAACGAAAGAACACTACATAGATGTAATGAAAAGGGAGTTGAATGTCCGTCTCAGCGGCCGCAGCGATATTCATTGTTATTTTTGGCCGCACGCTTCAACCTTTTTGAAAGAGGATGGATATTTATGCTTTTTGACATCCAGCCAATGGCTGGATGTGGAGTACGGCTTCCGGCTGCAGGAATGGATTCTAAGGAATTTCCAAATCATCGCTATTTTCGAAAGTTGGAACGAGCCGTGGTTCGTCGGCGCGAGAGTCGCCACGGCGGCTACGATCCTGCGCCGTTGCGGCGACGAATCCGTCCGTATGAACAACATCGTCCGTTTCGTCCAGTTGCGAAGCCCCATTAACGAGATTCTGGCTCATGATGGGACTGTTAAAGGATCTGTAGAAAAAACCAACATCTTTCGCGATGAAATTCTTTCGCTGAAGGTGAACGTAGCGACTAATAAATACCGCGCCCGGTTGGTAAGGCAAGGCGATCTGTGGAAGGAAGGCGTACGTCTGGGCGCAGTTATGAAGAAATCTAAAGATGCGGAAGACGAAGAGGACGCTATCCAGAACGGCGGGGAATATTATGGCGGCAAATGGGGCGTTTATTTGCGCGCGCCCGATCTTTGGTTCAAACTGCTCGATCAATATGGCAACCGTTTTGTCGCCTTGGGCGATATCGCAGAAGTTCGCTTTGGAGTCAAAAGCGGCAAGGATTGTTTTTTCTTTCCCAAAGATTGCAGCGCCGAATGTCTGGACAAATACCGTTATCCTTTCGAATTCGAGGATAATTACGGCGTTCCCCGCGAATTGGTCGAAACGGGGAAAGTGAAGATGGTATTGTGCGGAGAAGGACGGGGGGAAGTCCATGCCATCGAATCCGAGTATCTCGAACCGGAAGTGCATAGTTTGATGGAAGTGGATGGATTTAGCGTCAAGCCGGAAGATTGTTCGCGAATGATTTTGTTAGTGGGAAAGAAGAAAAGCGAACTTAAGGGGCAATTCGTTCTCGATTATATCCAATGGGGTGAAGAGAAAAAATATCATCAAGGTTCAACGTGCGCATACAGAGAGAATAAAGATCGGGAATGGTACGATTTGACGGGGCATAAACGAGGGAGTTTGTTTTGGCCTAAAACGCAAAAATACAAACATGTAATCCCGTTGAATGAAAACAATCTTCAATGTAATTGTAATTTATATGATATTCATACGGAAAATGATATTGATAAATACGTTTTGGCGGGAATATTAAACTCATCATTAGTTATTTTGTCTAAATATCAATTCGGAAGATTTGCAGGTACGGAAGGAACATTAAAAACCGAAATCATCGATGTCAATATGATGGCAATTCCCGACTATCGTTATGGAACCCCAAAATTAAAAGAACGAATTGCGCGCATTTTTATAAAAATGAAGGAACGAAAAGTCCTGCCCTTATTATCGAAAAGAAGAATGCAGGAATTGATGTATGGGGATCAGATTAGCGACTGTGAATTGAATAAACTATCCAACTATTCCGAACTGAATATGTCCGATCGTGCGGAATTGGATCATGCAGTTTTGGAGCTAATCGGCGTTCATAAAAAAGAAGACAGAGAATCGATTTTATTAAAATTGCGACAGGAACTTGCCAAATTTTTCGAAGGATTGCGAAAAATTGAAGTTCTAACCAATATCAACAAAAGCATTGCCAAACGGCGGGGAAAGCAAAATCCTCAAGATGTTGCGGAGAGAATTTACAAGGAAATTTGCGATAACGATGCTCGATTACTACTGCGTTATGACGATTATCGCGATAAATCGAAGCCGGACGATGTTTTCCTTTTTCCCGACGAGGGAATTCCTCAAGAGCGCGAAAGCTTATTCAACGAGCACGGCGTTGTCTTTGTGAAGGGGAAAAAGACAGTAGCCGTGTTGGAAACCCGATTTCCTGCCCAAGATAAGCTGCTCATTCTTGCGTACCATTCCGGCGCACGGAGATATATTTACATTCCCCATGAAGAAGAGGAGTGTATCCATGTTTATAAGAAATTCCGGCAATTCGTCCGCGAACGCGAAGAGCGTCTGCGCAAAATGATCGAACAGCGCACTTCCGATGAAGAATTACTAGAGAAAATTTATCAGTCGTTATTGACATTGTTGAATCAAAGAAGATGACTGGAGAAATGTCTCCTAGCCATTGCATTCGCTAAAGGATATTAAACTCAAGAAATCGGCTTAGGACGAGTATAGACGATGACGCACGGCTTATGGTGGAGTTTCGGAGAGCCTCGCGAGGAGCGGGAGAAACTCGTCGCCGATTTTTACTATCAGACGGGCAAGCATGTAGAACTGCGCATCCCCTGGCCCGCGAAGCGCTTCGCCGAGGCGGGGGAATTGCCCATCCGGCTGGGCAACGGCGAACGCGATAACGGTTGGATTCCCGATTTGACCTCCAAAACGGCTGAAACGGGGCGGCGGCTATACGATCTGCTGGGCAAAGATGCGCAAACGTCGTTGATCCGCGCTTTCGCCAATTTGAAGGAAGACCGCAGCGACCGCGTGCTGCGGCTTTATTTCCCTACGCCGTCGCCGGAAAACCGGGAATTGTGCCTGGCGTTGGAGGATTTGCCGTGGGAACTGCTGCATGACGGCGAGGAGTTCATCTGCTGGCGCTATTCGCTGCAAATCATCCGCTCCCATGCGCGGGAAGCCTATACGGCGCCATCGCGCTTGGTGGACGTAGCCTCGTGGGGGATTCTGCTGCTTTCGCCCTTCGTATTCGCCGATGAGGAACAATGCCGCCAAGTGGGACTGGAGGCTCTGCCGCAAGGACGGGATGAAGCGAAGATTCTGCGGATGCTGGAAAAGCAGACGCACGGACTGGTGCGCATCGGTCCCGCCGCCAAAAGGAGCAATTGGGGTGGCGCGGCGGCGTTCGGCGAGTTGGAGCATCTCTTATCGGACGGCGGCGGCAAACGCTTTCAGATGATTCACTATATCGGGCATGGCGTGATTTATGACGACGAGCCGTGCCTCTGCTTCGAAAAGGAGGACGGCGGCATCGATTACGTCTCCGTCAGCCGGCTGAAGAAGCTCTTAAAAACCATGCAAGACGCCAGCCCGCGCCAGGAACCGCCGCCGGTCTTGTTTCTCAATGCGTGCAGTTCGTCGAGCCGGGGGCGCTATTCCGCCGGATTCGCGTCGGGATTGCACGACTTGGGGCTTTGCGTGCTGGGATATCATTCCGAAATTTACGACGACGGTAAGCCGCTGCTGGCCGCTAAGAGTTTTTATCAATCCCTCTGCGCCGATCAATCGCTGCAACAGCCCAATACGCCGCCCAACGTGGCGACGGCGGTGGGAGCGGCGCGGCGGCGCTTGCGCAATGAGGAGAACGAAGCCAAACCGGCGTGGGGCAGCCTGCGGGTCTATCTGCCCTCGGACATCTCCTTCGCCGTGCATGGGCGCGGCCTTTTGGAGAAGACCATGCAGAAGGTCTACGCCCATTTTTCGCAATGGATGAATCCGGGCGATTATACGGATCATCTGGCGATCGGATTTCAGTTCGCCGTCCTGTTCGGCGCAATGATGGGATTGGTCAATCTCGCGTTCATCTTCCCGGAATCGGTTCTATCAAAGCATTTCAACTACCAGGAAATCGTAAGCGAGATAACGCGGGTGTTTCTCGTAGGGCCGTTGTCCTACCTGGCGGCGGCGATTTTCATCGCCATGCAGACGCATCGCAATCATCAATTCATCCTGCGGCAGGGAGAGCGCATTTCCCAATGGCAGCTGGCGGGATATTGCCTGGGTTCGCTGCCGATTTATGCTCTTGCCGGACTCTCTTTTACGGCGCTCTTTTTCTATTCCTTTTCCCGGCTCGATCTTTTAACGGCTCAGACGACGGCGTTCGCATCCATCACCCATATCCCCATCGCGTCCTTTTGGTATATCTTCTCCGGCGTTTTGGCGGGAACGATGGCCGTCTCTCTCTTGGCGGCCAGTTGGTTGTGTCTTCATCAAAAAGAGACGCTTCATTCCTACCGGACGTTTTATTTTATTTTGTTTCTCTATGCTTTGCTTGGAAGCCTTTATCTTCTATACAAAGCTTTTGTCCATGACATCAGCCCTTACCGTGCGGGAGGTTGGACCGTTTTCGTCCTGCTCAATATCGTCGCTTACAGCTTGGCCGCCGCGAAAATTATGAAGGAGATATCATGGCGGGCCTCGCAAAAAAGCGCGGCGGCGGCGCTGTCATGGCGGAAACTGTTGCCGCTATTGGGCGCCGTGATTCTGGTCGTCTTCTGCTATTACCTGCTGGAGGAATCGGTGCGCTTCGAACAAAGCGCGATTCAAACCGCTCTGTTGAACCGCAAGGAATCCGTAACGACGGGCGTCTACGACAAGCGGGACGAGATCGTGCTGGAACGGGCGCTGCGGCAGCGGGCGATCAACGAAATTCCCGAAAGCATCAAGAAGGCGGCCAAGAAGGATTGGCTGCTCAGCCTCGTCTGCGCCGATTACTGCCTCTACGGAACCTTGCAAAATGGAGACGGAAATGGGTTCGAGATCAGACTGGATGACGCGCAAGGTTACGATGCGAAAGATTTGCTGGACATCGCCGTCCAAAACAACCGCGAAGTGGAATTCAAGGATTATTACTGCAATATCATGGCCCTGCTGCGTTGCTTGGAAGCCGACCGCAGTCCGAACCTGAACGAAAAGCGGCGGGGATACGAAGAGGCGGTGAAGAAAGCGGACTTCGCCGTCAAAAAGGACGACCGCAATTTCGCCTATCTCGATACGCTGGCGCGGGCGGAATGGCGGCTGGGAAAGCTGAACGACAATCGATCCCTAATGAAAATGGCGGAATCGCATATCCAGGAAGCGCAATGGCGCGCCTTCTTCCTGCGCAGCCCCCGCGCGAAGGAAGTGCGGCGGGCAATCGGCCAGATCGCAGAGACTATGGAGGGGGAACTAGGGCGGTAAGAAGCATCGCGCTTACGGTTCGTCGGCGATATCGGGTAGAAACCGAGAGCGTTTCGTAAGTCATTCAACTTTTGTAACAGATCACCGATTGAAGAGAAATCCTTGTTTTTAAGCCCTGAAAGGGCGAAATAAGATAGCCCAGGCTAACGGCCTGGGAACAGGATCTCGAATTCCACGAAATTTTCGAATCGCGGATAGCGCGGATTCTCTTGGATTCCACGGAAAAATCGTTCTCATAACACGATTCCTTACGCCAACTTTTTTTCGTGTTTTTCTTTTTCATATCGTGCTTTCGTGATTCAATCGATGAGAGTAAGAGATTTCTTTAATTTCTCATATCGAGCGTAACATAAACTATTAAGTTAATTACTTCTCCCCCTCCGGCTTCTTGGCGATGGCGATGACCGATAGGCCGAAGGGTGTCTTGATAAAACGTTCCAGCCGCAGGAGAGGATGCAGCAACGTGAAGAAGTAGAGTTGGAATTTCGGCAAAACCTTTCGTTTCAAAATGCGTCCGTTGACGAACCAGCCGGGAACTCCCCACATATTATAGAAAAACATTTTCTCGATTTCGAATCCCGCTTGCCGCACCTTTTCTTCCAATTCCTTCTTCGTATATCGGCGAAAATGCTCCAGTCCAACGTCCAACGTACCAAAAAGCGCCTTGATGCAGGGAACCAGCAGAATCAAACGCCCGCCGGGAACCAGCAGCGATTTCATATTCAAGAGGGCATTGGCGTCGTCTTCGATATGCTCCAAAACGTTGAGGCAGATCACCGTATCGACGCCGCAGGATTTCAACTCGCCCGACGGCGGCTGCGAAGCGTCGAAGGGACGAATAAGCAGCCGCTCGTTCTGCACGAAGCGCTGGTTGAGAGTGCGGATGTGATTAGGCGACAAATCGGTGGCGACGACCAATTCCTTACCCATCAAAAAACGGGTGAAATTGCCATTGCCGGAACCGATTTCCAAAACCCGGCTGCCCACAAGTCCTTTAATACGATCAAAAAAAATATGGTAATACTTATTGACGGTAGAGAGACGGAACAGCGTTTCCTCGCCGATATCAACCGTAGTAAGACGAGTGCGAATCAGCCAATAAAGCATAGAGAAGGCGTCCGTCCAACGCAGTTTCTTGCCATCTTCATAAGTTCGTCCCGCATAGGAAATAGGAACTTCGTAAACCCGCAGTTTCTTGCGGAACACGCGCCCCGTCACTTCCGCCTCGAAGCCGAAACCGTTGGCGTAGAGGGGAATCGACTTGAGAATGCTGGCGCGAAACATTTTGTAGCCGGTCGACATGTCGGAGAGAATGGCATTATACAGGACGTTGCAGATGCAGGTCAGCATTTTGTTGCCCAAGTAATGGGTCAACAGATGCACGCTGTGCGCCCCCACAAAGCGCGAGCCATAAACCACGTCGGCCTTGCCCGATTCGATAATCTCCACCATTCGGGTATATTCTTCGGGGAAATATTCCAAGTCGGCGTCCTGAATCACGGCCAAATCGCCCGTAATTTGCTCGATCGCCTCGCGAACAGCGGCCCCTTTGCCTTCGTTTTCTTCCTTGAAGATAACGTGAAGATGAGGCTTCTTTTGGATGAGATCGCTTAAAACCTTGGCGGTTCCATCGGTGGATCCGTCGTCGACGATAATAATTTCCTTCTCGTAAGGCGCAGCTTCGACGCGGCGCACGATCTCTTCGATGGTATTGATTTCGTTATAAACCGGAATAATGACGGATAGCCGCATAATGATTTTTTCCGCAAAATCGCATGGACAGCGAAAGCTCGCGCACTTGATTATCATTTCCAGCCAGCCGCTTCTTGAAACGGACGGCGCCTCAGATTACTATGACCCGATCATTATACATAGAGGAGAACATTATGCGGGGGGCTGCTAACCCTTCTTCCCTCGAACGCGGCTTGACCATCATTATACCCGCCTATAACGAAGAAGAAGCGATCGATCTTATCGTCCAGCGCTGTCTAGCGGCGCGGGAACCTATCGCAAAAGAAGCGAATTTGGACGCCGTGCGCGTTGTCGTCGTAGACGACGGTTCCAGAGATCGCACCTACGAACGGGCGAAGCAATACGTTCCCGAAATTACCCTTTTGCAGCACGAACGCAACAAGGGCTACGGCGCCGCTATCAAATACGGCTTCTGCGAAAGCTCGACGGAACTTGTCGGTTTTCTTGACGCCGACGGCACCTGCGATCCGCTCTTTTTCAGCCGCCTGTGCCAGGAGCAAAAAAAGGGTAATTACGACGTAGTCTTAGGCAATCGCATGGGCGCCCAGAGCGAAATCCCCGCAATCCGGCGATTGGGCAATATGATTTTCGCGACGCTGCTGGGCGTATTGTCGCATACGCTCATTCAAGATACCGCTAGCGGGATGCGCGTCATCAAGAAAACGTCACTGCCGCGCCTCTATCCCCTGCCTGATGGATTGCATTTCACTCCGGCCATGAGTTCTCGAGTGTTGTTCCATCCCGAACTGACGCTCTCCGAAGTGGAAATGCCCTACGCCGAGCGCATCGGCGAATCCAAGTTGAGCGTAATAAAAGACGGCGTGCGCTTCTTGCGCGTGATTTTGGAAATGGCGTTGATCTACCGCCCGCTGCTGTTCTTCGGGGCGGCGTCGCTGCTTCTTTTTTTAGCTTGCCTGATCTATGCGCCGGGATTGATGCTCGGTCTTTGGAAATCGCGCTACCTGGCTGAAGATCGTATATTCCGATTTTTAGGTGTAATTACGTTTTTCGTCGGCGGATTGACGCTGATGACGGCGGGCATGTTGACGCAAAAACTCGTTGCGCATCTCCATGATTACCGCCATAAAAACACCAAGATCATCAACGCTTTTTTCCTTTGGTTATCCCCGGTCGGCGTTGTCAGCCTGCTTTTAGGAGTCGGGATCAACATCGCTCCCCTGCGGGAATATTTATTAAGCGGAGAGATTACGCACCATCCCTGGACGTTCATCGCCGTCGGAGCCTTTCTCGTATTGACAGGCATCCAAATTCTCGCCATAAGCGCCTTGAATTTCGTAATCGATCTAGTAACCCGTCATCGCTCCGAAAATGAACAGTGACAGGGAGACAAGGAGACTAAGTCCCAAAGTCCCGTAGGGTGGGCTCAAAGCGAAGCGTAGCCCACCACTCATCACTCTTCTGAAACTCCTTAGGTAAGTCATGTAAAATGCGCCCAAAAGATTGGGTGGCAAGGGCAAACCGCCATCCCAGCCTTGAAAGGCTGGGCTATTTTCAAATGCCCCTTTAAAGGGGCAAACGACAATAGCCTGCCGTTTCAACGGCGGGGCGGCAGGGCGTTTCTTCCTGCAATCGCCGAGAGCCTTTCCTCGGTAGGGGGGCTCATCATTCATCATTCATCATTCAATATTCAAAATTCCATTAACGTCCCCATTTTGCGCCCCGCCCTACAATAACAGAGGGACTTTCTCGCGGCGCGCGCCGAACAGTCCCAGCCGCACTCGCCTGTAAATAGCGAAGTCGAAGAGGATGGCATCGTCGATAACCTTGCTCAGCTTTTTGGGTGGGCATCGGTGAATGAGTAGCGGGGGTGGAACTCACGATCGTTTCGCCATGTTGGGATTGGAATGGTGAAGCGATCGCCTGGGAACCGGCCTGCCTATAGGGCAGTGAAGCCCCCTGGCGAAATCGGTAAACCGAGAAAAAAGTTGGATCGAACCGCAGGGCGGCAAGGAAATTTTATCTTTCATTCATTGATCTTTTCCCTCTCAACTCGGAAAAAGAAAAATGAAAGAAAAAGATAAATGCCGTATCTTTGCCGCCCCGGTCTTCCATTAAAAAAAACGCTCTAATTCCTAGGGGATATCCTTGATGATGTTATCTTCCGCAAATTCCCTTGTAATCTTTTCGGTTCCTTATATCACATTCGCATCTTCACGATTCTATACATACTCCATTTTCCGATCCTGATTATCCTTGCCATCCCGATTTCAACAATGAGTTACCTCCGTGAAATCCCCAAAAATCCGCGTAATCCGTGATTCAAAAATTCGTGGATTTCGCTTTTTCCTCGTGTTTTCGTGGTTCAAACCTGCAAACGCAAAGAAATCATCCTGATCATCCTTCCATCCTGCCCATCCAGATTCAGACATCTTTTCCATCACAAAATCGCGCCGCGTTTTTCCTTCGGCGCCAGGCCGAGGCTTTCCAGTGTTTTCCATAAGCCCATTTTCAACGGTGTGCGGGAGTATCCCAATTCGGCGATGGCTTTTTGCGAAGAATACCGCCAGTGGTTTTTATAAATATCCACAACGTCGCGTGTCAATCGCGGAAGATAATTCGACGACAGCCGCGCTCGCCATTCTTCCACGGCGCCCAACGCTTTCGCCGCCCAAAAGGGAATGCGGCGGCGCGGGCGGCGAACGCCGGTGATCTCCTCCAGCATTTCGAACAACTCCGCCAACGACGCGTCTTCGCCGCCGAGAATATAACGTTCGCCTTGGCGTCCTTTCTCCAAGGCCAATAAGTGGCCTTTCACCACGTCGTCCACGTAGGAAAACGTCATCCGCATATCGCCCGCGCCAATGGTTCCGGGAACTTTGCGCTTGACGAAATCCTCCACCAGTTTGGTAATGGCGCTTCCCTGCGTCGCCTTGCCGGGACCGTAGATAAAAGCGGGATAGACGATGACGATGTCTAGCCCCTTATTCGCAAATTGCCGCGCCCGTTTTTCCGCCGCTGCTTTGCTTTTGGCGTAATTGGTTATGGTATTGGCGGAATGATCCCAATTTTCATCCGCCGGAGCAGCGTCCGTCGGCCCAAGTGCGAAGAACGAAGACGTATAGATAACGCGGGATGTTCCCATCCGCATGGCGGCGTTCATGACGTTTTCCATGCCGTTTACATTGACGCGATAAAATGCGCCGGGATCGCGCTCCCAAATGGAAACCAGCGCCGCGCTATGAATGACGGCCTCACAGCCATGCAGAGCGGAGTGCAGCGAGTCCGGTTCGAGGATGTCCCCCAGCGCGATTTCCGCTTCAGGCGGCAAGAGGCCGGGATCGGGCGCGCGGCGGCAGAGCGCGCGGACGCCTAGCCCCTGCAGCGCCGCTTCCCGAACAATAGCGCCGCCGAGATACCCCGTCGCGCCAGTAATGAGAATCTTCATGAGTATCGCCTCGAATAACTCATAGTATGCGCCCTTGGAGCGCAGGCATCCCGCCTGCATGATGCTCTAACCTCTTTTAGCGGCGAATGGGCTTTCTCTCGATAGCATTTTTGCTTTGCGAAAACATGAAAAAAACCGAATTCCGCTATATTTCTCCTGCCAACCTTTAAAGGCAGGCCTGCTTTCAATGCCCCTTTAAAGGGGCAAACGATAATAGCCCACCGTTTCAACGGTGGGTTTACTGTTGCTCACTGCTCACTGCCATTATGTTTTCAAAGCGCTTCTCCACCGCCGCAGTTCCGCCAGCGTAAATACGCCGAAGAGATAGGCGTAGAGCAACAAAAACGCCCCATAAAAAAAGGGGATCAGAAATATGGTTTTAAAGGGAATGATCCACGCCGAAAATCCCGCCAAAGCGGAAATCCCCAAAATTTCCAACGGTTTCCGTAAAGGAAAGGATAAAGCGAACAAGCGCCGTCCCGCCGCCGACATGATGAGAAACAACGCCAATTGCGAGAGCAGAGAAGCGAACGCCGCCCCAACCTGTTCGTACCAGCGGATAAAGACCCAATTCGTAAGGAAGGATATAACGACGGCCAATCCCGTAAAAAGCGCCAGCCACCGCTGACGGTTGCGGGAAGTGAAGACGATGATGACCAGCGTATTGAGCATGGAAAGATTCAAATTGATAATGAGAATGCGCAGCACGTCGCCCGTTAACGGCTCCGCTTTGGGAATCAAACTCATCCACTCGGAAGACCATATCCCCAACAGAAACGTAAGAGGAAGCGTATAAGCCAACAACAGAATCACTGACTTTTCAAACAAACGGCGATAAGCGTCGTCGTCCGTTTCATGATAGCGCGAGAGAACGGGATAAATGGCGATAAGGTAGCCAGTCAATAAAAGCGTAAATCCTTCCACCAGCTGGCTGGCGTAGGCGTAAGGAGCGACTGGATCCGAGCCGCCCATCATATATTCGATCATCATCACGTCCAGCGTCATATAAAAAGTGTTGAAGAAATCGTAAAGAGCCAACGGCCACGATTCCAAAAACATATAGCGAAACGTGGGCAAGGTCAGTTTGATGGAAGAATAGGAAAAGAAACGAAAGGAGACGATCGCCAAAAGCAAGAACCAAATAAAAAATTCCAAAGAAATCGAAAACGAAGTCAAAACCAACGGCCAGGAATACCAAAGAATGATAAACAACGAAAGAAGAGAAATTAGGCGCGACGGCAGATTGGTGTAGAAAACGTATTCCATCCGCTCGATAGCCGTGAAGCAACTGCGGATCACTCCCGCAAACGCCACCATCGCCGAACCGCTCAAACAAGCGTAAATAACTGCCAATTCACTCCAACTCTTGCCCCGCGTCCCCTTAAGATAAAAGAATATCCCCACGAAAAAAAGCAGCCCCAGCGCGCTTTTTACCGCCAAGCCATGCAGACAATAGGTAGGAACTTTTTCGTGATCGCGCGCGCCATCGCGAGAGATGAGGTTGTCCAGTCCGCCGTCCATAAAATGACGGCCCAGCTTGCCGATGTTAAGAGCGAAATTGATAAGGCCGTAATCCGGCGTGGATAGAAACGCCGCTAACAGCAAATAGCGGATGATCCCCGTCGCCCGCCCGAAAATATTGAACAGGCTCATGAAGACGGAATTGCGCACGATGGGCTTCACAGCGCAGGCTCCGGTTTTTGCAGGATAAGGCGCAGCTCGCCAATGGAAATCAAGGGCGTCTCGCCGGAAGGCAGGCTGTCCAACTCGTCCATAAATAAATGGATATCGATCAGATTGCGCAGCTGCGGCGCGGTTTCGAAGGGGATATCGAAATTCCCTTCCTTGCGATCGGCGGCGACATCGAGGCTTTTCGTCTCGCTATTCCACTTCATCAGCAGCCGAAAGGGACGCCGCAGGGGATTCTTGATATTCAAATGCAATAAGATTTTCCCTTCCTGGGCGGCTTGAGGAACATAGGCGTCCGCCCGAATGCGTCCATCGTGAAGCAGCAACAGACGGCCATCCCGAAACGAACGCGGCGCGTAAAAAGAAGTAAGCAAATCGCCGTCTTCGGGATAAAGCTTATTGAATGCGGTTCCGCCCACAAAATGGAGGAAATATGCGGCGCAATAATCTTTGGGATTCTTTTTCGAATACTCGCACAGGAAATCCGCCGCCGCGTTTTTATCGCCAGCGGCGCAGGCCGATAGCCCCTTGAGAAATCCGGCGGCTTCGCCCTGAAAAACGCTTATAGGAAAAGGACGAACGTCATCCAAGATATTTTCCGAAGCGAAGCGTAAATAATGGTATAAAGTTAAACCATCGCTCGCTTCCCAGGGAATGGAATGCCGCGTTTTCAAGAGGCAGATTTTATATCCTGCTTTCAAGGCCAGCTCGCCGGAATCGTACTCCCAAACCGAAGCGTATTTCTCGATCGCCGCCGTCGCCGAAGCGGGATCTCTGCCGCGTAGGCGGCTTTCGAGCAACTCCCCCAATTGAAACTGCGGCCAACCGTGGCGCACGGCGGGATATAGACGAATGGCTTCTTCCAGATGCGCTTTGGCTTTCTCTTGAAATTGCGCGCCGTTCCGCGCCAGGAGGGTGCCTGCGATGCGGAAATGGGCGTCGGCCGCCGGACGCAGCTCCTCGCCGCCGGGTTCGGCGCCAAGGCCGGAAGCGAGAAAATCGGCGCAGTCTTCCGCCTCGGCCAGAGCGCCGCCGATCTCGCTTTTGGAAGCGATATCATCCAATAGGCGCTCGAAATAGGCCTCGCCGGGTTGGCGCAGTCCGACGAATAGCGCCGCCCCCGTAAACAGCAAAATCAAACTGCAAGCCGCCAGAATTTTTATTGAGTAGGAAGGCATGGAATCGCTCAAGAATTTTAATATAGTATTTACTCAAGTTACGCCGCCAGGGAGCGCGGGCGTCACGCCTGCCTGGTGGAATCATCCTCCCAAGGCGCGAATGGGCTATATATCTCTTGCGTTTTTGCATCGCGAAAGCATGGAAAAAACGAATTCTACGATATTCCTTCTCCCAGCCTTAAAAGGCTGTTGCTGTTGCCAAATGCTCCTTTAAAGGGGCAAACGGTAATAGCCCGCCGTTTCAACGGCGGGTTGAGAAAGGATTCCTTTTTCGTGGTTTTCTTTTTCCTTTCGCGTTTTCGCGATTCGATGTGAGACGCAAACCATTTTCCTCTTTTTTCATCGCGCATAACATGAGTCTTTTATTTCCGGCTACAATTTTTTCCTTTTCTTCTTCTTTTTCTCCTGTTTGGCGGTGGGATGGCGGCGGATGAGCATGTAGAGTACGCCGAACCCCCCAAAGAAAATCACGATGGATAAAAGCGCTTCCGGCTTCGCCGAATAGAAAAAATCTTCCTTTTTCGCTTCTTTGCCGATTTCGTCTTTCTCCGGCTCCAACGAATTCCTTTGAACCGTTGCAGTCGCATCGCCGATCTGCTCGTCCTCGGCGGCGGATAAAAGCATAGGCCGCTCATTCCATACGAACAACAAAAGAAGAAGAGAAACGATGATGCTTTTCATAATGTCGCCCTTTCGCCCATTCTCAAGCCAATAGATAAAAGAGTATGGCTATAGGGGAAAGGTTCCATCAAGGGGAATGAAGGGGATGTTGACTCAAAAAGAGACGGCTTCGTACGCCAGATATCCGTTTGCCGCTTTTACTTTCTCTTTATAACTCGCCTTAAAAAATGATTTTAACGTCTATTGTATCATAATATTGCATGAAATACACGCAGATTGATCTTGAAAAATAATTCAAAAAAATACTTGACAAATAATTCACCGCATATTATTCTATTGCATATCAATTCGGCATGGCGTTAAACAAGGGGGTGATTCTCAAATCCAATTCATAGCATAAATATGAGAATATAATATTATGATGTTATAACCGCGAAATAACCAAAACCACAGAACATTGCTGTGATACCAACATCTATGGAGGAAAAAAGAATGAGAAATATTGCCCCCCCCCCCGCGAAAACCGCTTTTAAAATCACGATGATTCTCTGCTCAATTCTGTCGGTCGCCATTCCCGCGTCCGCGCAAACCGACCACCGCATCGTCTTCATCAAAAACCTCATCCAAGACGCGGCGGAAGCGCAATGGACGGACGGCGCCAGTCATCCCCTCAACTTCAACGGCCTCTCAGGCCCCTACGGAACCGTAAAGCGCGGCCAAAAGATTGGAGGCATCAACGGCTCAGAACCGCCGGTGCGCGGAAAACTCATTTTCAATGATAACGTATTGGCGGATTCAATCGATATAGAGTTTATGCCAACATTCGGACGACTCAATTCTCAGGTGCGTGGAAAGTATTTAGTTCTTTTGCCAAAACTTACGCGTATCCAACTTGAATTGTCCTACGATCTATTTTTAGGCAGCGATAGCGAACGCAGTACCGCTGATTTTTATGTTGAAGTCTATGGGAGAGACGAAAAAGAACCGAATTCTTGGGTAAAAAAAGAGGAAATCCACAAAGAAAATATTGAGGAAGTTCGAAAACTCGCTACTATTAATACGGTTGGCGAGGAAAATTATTGCCATTTCGTTTACGTCGCTGTTCTCAGTCAATATGCCGGTAAAGAAATCCGTCTAGATTTAGTATCCAATGTTCCGGCGGATGCGTTAGCCGAGTATAAGGGACGTTGGTTGACGGCAAGACTAGTGGGTTCGACATTCGATTATCGTTTCGTGCCTTTCGAAAGTAAAAATGATCCAACAGTTTCGGCTAAAACATCCAATCGAATCCCTTCCCCAGCTAATTTATTGCAAGGAACCGGAACCATTTACGAGGCAACGGATTCTATCAATTTGACTAGTGTTAGATTCTATCCCGATGAAAGTCTGTCGACTGCAAAAATTAAAGGTGGAGATAGTACCGAACGATGGTTTGGTTATCTTTCTGGAACAATGGCTATTGATGGCGCCGATGCAGTGGCAAAACAATATGTTTGGGGAGAGATGGCTTTCGATCTCAAGAATTATACGAATTATAGTTTTTATTCGATTTTGGCAGACAATTTGAATAGCACGCTCCTGAGAGTTGATGCATTAGCTAATATCGCTCCCGCTGCATCAGGAACGCCTTATCTCGTCGCCAAACCCTCATCAAATCCTTATAGATGGGATAATTCCTACATCGGTTTCAATTCATCATTCACGACAACCAGCGGTGCGAATAAGTATGTCCATGCTTTTGCTCATGTCGAAGATTGGTATCAATATCCACCGAATTATAATGAAGTTGCTCCAACCGATGGCAATCGCGATTGGGCATATATTCGCATCGGATATTGGCGCTCCAGCGCCAATCATGGTTATGATTTTCATGCGCAAAAAGCTTCTGGCGATTCCGTATGGAATGGATCATCCTTTGTTTCCGAAGCCTCGCCCATAATCGAATGCTTCATGCCGGAATGGGCGATGACTTATGATAACCAACAAGTACTTGGAACTGGCAATCCTTCCGTTGTTAAACATCCTACTTCCGGATATTATTATATGTTTTATGCAAGACAGTTGGATAATAATCCGGGTAATGGATATGGGAACTATCCACCAAATGTTGGACATAACTGGAATGTAATATGCTTAGCGCGGGCGGCAACAAACGATATTGATGATATTTCAGGTTATGAGAATAGAACAAATCCTTGGACAAATTACTACAATAATAATGGCGTAACTTGGACGAATGGCAGAGGAGGAGAATCTACGCCAATTATTGATGAGCCATCCAATGATTATCGATCCCAACCTAAAGTTCACTACAATGCGAAATTCAACTGTTTCATGATGATTTGCCGAGGACCGGATGGATTTTATATTTATACATCCAATGGAACCGATGTTATGGATTGGGGCACTTATCAACTTCTCCTATATGATTATTCCGGAGACATCCAATATTATAATTATCCCTCCTTAATCAGTTCATCAGGAGAAGATAATTACGGCAACGATGATTTTCAATTGTATTACGCCTATCGTCCTAGTTCTGGCGGTAGTCATAGCATGGTTCGCCGTTACATTGAATTTTCAGGATATTGAGCAGACTATCTTTTCGCGTCTCAGGGCAAAATTATTTTTTGCCCTGAGACGCAGGGAGAAATATCATGGTTAATTTCAAAAAAATTATAGCTTTATTATTTGTAATTACTTTTGTTTCACAACAAATTGGCTTATGTAATAAGTTGGAAATTATTTCCGTCGGAATGGATGGCAAGCCCGCAGGCGGCTGCATTAGTTTGGGTGGGATTTCCGATGACAAGAGGTATGTAGTATTCATATCTTTGTCAAACCAAATCGTTCCTGGCGATACGAATTGGGTATCCACGGATCCTTTTGCGTCAAGTTCGGGATGGGACGTATTCGTCAGAGACCGGCAAGAACAAAAAACTACTCGAATCAATTTGACTAATGAAGGCAAGCAAATCGAAAAAGGAAATAGCACCAAACCTACTATTAGCGGCGACGGTAACATGATTGCTTATCAATCTGACGCATGGGATATTGTTCCCAGCGATCAATCGAGCGGATACGGCGTCTATGACATTTTTGTCCATAATCGGTCGACAAATAAAACAGAAATGATTACTTCATTTTTTCAAGATGACTTTGTTCAGAATGCTAATGCCTACCAATTTTCATACAATCCATACCTAAGCAAGAACGGAAAATATACTGCTTATACTCATTTTTATATGATAAATGGCGTTGGATCAGGATACTCCATTCATCGTTTTGATTTAATTGCGCATAAGGATGAGGCCGCGCTTGACGGCGATTGGAGTTATCCGGCGATTAACGCCGATGGACGGTACATAGTCGCATCCTCATCATTCTACGTTGGCGTAAAAGATATGGAAACGGGCGAGATCACAGTGATTTCCAAATCCCCTTCCGGCGATTACGCCAATGGCGAATGCACTAATCCCCACATCAGCGGCGATGGGCGGTTTATATTATATGAATCTGAAGCATCCAACTTAGTCCCCGATGATCCCCATAAAAGTCCTTATTTGAAGCGTGGCATCGATAGTTTTATTTACGATCGCGAAACGAAGGAAACAACCCTCGTTTCGTTGGGCGAATATGATTCAACAAGTTATGATAACGGCGCAAGAGGTTCTTCCTTAAGCCCGGATGGGCGATATGTCATATTTTGCAATTATAATGAAACTGCTACTCCCATTGGATTATATCGATTCGATAGGATAACGAAAAAAACGGATCGATTAATCACGGACGCTGAGATTAATCAAGCGTATAATGTAAAAATTATTGGATTCGGCGGTTCAATATCTATTTCTCCCGACAATAAAACAGTGGTTTTTTTGGGTTGGGGAGATACTTCCGCTTACAGTGTGAAAGATTGGTATAGATCTTATTATCCCACTAATGTTTTCCTTCTCGAACTGGACGACAATTCCGAAATCGGCGATTGGCCCCTGCAATGAAAGGAATTTATCTTTCGAAATAAAATCGAACTCGTTACTTCATCAATGAAAAATCCACTTTCCCATTGACGCTTTCGATGGGGTCTGCGTTGAACATAATTACTCCCGCCGTCTTTTCGCCTCGAATGCGGCCGGTCAATAGGCTGGAGAAGACGACGACGCGGTTGCATTTGGGAGTGGTTGGGACTGTGATTTGCGCGGGAGCGGTATAGGTTAGGGAATAGGCGTCGTTGCCTTTGTAGATCAACTCGGCGAAATTTTCCAATAATATCTGATCGCCGGTTTTCAGCGGCGCGCCTAACGTCGGTGAAGGATCGATCAGGTTGGGATCGTGTTGCAGGCGGATGGTTTGGGGAATGGCTTTTTCCAATATCTCGTCGATCATCAACGGCTGGTGCTGCACTGGCCCGCCTTCGGGATGCAGCGCAAGAAAGGAATGGCTGCGCATAGCCGTTCCGGAAGGCAGGGGATGCGGGAAACTGACCTTGATAGTTCCTTGCTTATAGTCGCCGTTATCCACGACGCCGATTTCGGCGGGATTCTTGAGATCGACGCCGTGAACGTCGTACCTCAGCCGCGTTCCGCCAATGAGGCGCAGGGATTCGAATTGTCCATCTTTTAAGCGAATATGGCCGAAGAGGCCGTTAAACACGATGCGGCCTCCATGATATTCCGCCGTATATTCCTGATCGCCTTGAATCGTGGAGAGGAAAATATCGCTGCGGTGTTCGCTTTCCACGGCGAACGCCGCCGCTTGAAAATCGCGCTGGTTGGCTGGCGGGGACAACGGCAGCCGCACGACTCTCGTTTCGGGAAGCAGCGCTGTGCGGAAGATTTCATGCACGGCGGCGAAAAGATCGGCTTCATCGCCGCCGCTTTCCCGCCGCGTAATGGCGAAGGCGCCGCCCGTCGCGGGGCCGGTCAGAAGTTGGGAGCCTGCCGGATCGACAAACCATAGGCGCTCCGATGCTTGGTCGAGGTCTTTAGGCTTGAATAAGACAGAATAAACGCCCTGCGCCGAAAAAACTTGGCCTCGCGCGGCTGCGTTGCGGATCGCTGTCAAATCGGACGCCGTGGAAGGAAATTGAATCGGCGGCGCGCCGGAAACCTCGCGGATATCGCCAGCGCTGTAGTAGGCGTAATCGTGAACGCGCCCTCCGCGAACGCGGAACAGGTCGATGAGAAACGGATCCGCAAGATAGAGCGTACGCTGATAGAAGGCCGCCGGGCCAAGGTTGGGATAGGCGGGACGGTCGGAATATCCGCCAGCCGCCATAGCGTTGACGAAAGAACCGTTTTCGCCGAAACAATGAAAGGAAGAAATCAGTGCGTTTTGCGGCGCGTTCGGGCTTGGCTCATACGGCGGCTGCGGCGCGCGGTCGATGACTACGGAGTTGAAGCCGTCCGAATCCGCCTTCTTCTCGAATGAATTCAACGAGCCAAGTTCTGTTCGGATTTCCAAAGCGAGCATCGCGCTTTTCTTTTCCTGGCGGGAATAGAGTCCTGTATCGAAATAAACGCTTAACGGTTTATCGGCTAGATTGTTATTGAGGATCGCGGCGCCGGTTTGCGGCAGAGCCGTCGAAACGCGGGCTGTTGGCAATGCTTCTTCCAAATTCAGTTTCCCCAACAAAAGCGCTTCTCCGCTGCGAGGCTGCGAGCGGTAGATTTTTTGCAGCAATACGGCGTAATCCGGCGAGCCGAAGACGCGATAGCCCAATTCGAATAAGGCAGCTAGATCCTGCGGTTTGGCCGGGGCGATCATTTGCGGCGTCTCTCCGGCGGGATAGGCCAACTCCGCCGCTATTTTTAATGGCTTTTCTATAGCGAGAGAATGGTTTTGAAATCCATCCGGAGAAGCGGTCTTCAATGCGGCTCCCGCTTTCAGCAAATCCAGAGAAATTTGCGTATGGCTTTCGAACGAAGCGTTTTGAAACAGTCCTTCGCCGGTCAACCCTGTGCGCAGCGATTCGGCTAAGCTGGGCAGGTAGGATTCTCCCGCAAGGCTCTTTTGAACAAAACCGGTCGCTCCAAATAACACCCCCGCATAGAGGCGCGCTGATTGTATGTGAATGGCGGAAAGAGAAGATAAATTATCGGGCGAGCCGGTCAATAGGGTTTGGATAAAATCCACCAAAGAACCGCGCAAGGAGGAGCGATCCGCTTCGCCCAGTTTTTCCCATTCGGGGATAGCGGTTAAAACGTCATAGGTTTGCAGGAGCAAATGGATATCGCTTAGAGAAACGCCATTTTCCGCGCCGCCAGCGAGGAGTTTTTTTTCGCGCAGGGAATGGAGCGCATCTTTTAAGGCGGCGGAGGATTGCCGCATCCGCTCTTCGCCGCCGAAGAATGCCGCCTTTACGGCGCCGACCCAGGCGCATCGGGCGGGGGCGTCCAAAGCGGTTTTCATTTGGCTGTCGATGACGCCTTCGGACCATCCCGCCCGCTTCGCCTGATCGCGCGCTTCGATGACGCCGGTAGCGGTAAAAACAAAAGGAGGGCTGGTTACGGGAACGGGCGACTGCGCTTGAGCCGCCAGGGTGAGGAATTGCAGGAAGCATAACCATCCTGCGAAGAGTAAATAATATAGGAATTTTTTCATGGTTCCTTTTTGGCGATGATGAATTGACCGATTCGCTTGAACGAAAACGATTGTCCCGCATGGAAGGTTATGGATGAATTCTCTCTATCCAGCGGCAATTTCATTGGAAAGGATATCATAAACGGGAATAAATGCACAGAATGAGCGATTGGCGAGAGCCATTCGAAAATCCGTCAACCGCCGATTTGATACATCGAGCGGATAGACCGGACAAAGTCGGCCTCGTTGACGTTATGGCGCTCCGGCTTCGATTGCATGACTTGGCGGATGAGCGCCCGCAAATCATCGTCGCTGGCGCCGTTGCGCAGGGGATGGAGCAAGTCCGTTTCCTGGTTCGAGAGAAGGCACGGACGCAGTTTTCCGTCGTAAGTAAGGCGGATGCGGTTGCAGCGGGCGCAAAAATCCTCCGTAATCGCGCCGATGAATCCCAATTCCCCGCAGGCGCCGGGGATGCGGTAGCGAACGGCGGGACCAGCGTAAGGATCGCCGTCCAGCGCCGGTTCCAAACCGAACGTTTCTTGCAACTGCCGGCGGATGGCGGCGACAGGCAGCGCGTCTTCCCGCTTCCACGGCGTATGCGCTCCAATGGGCATCTGTTCGATAAACCGGACGCTATACTTGGAATGCATCGTCAAGCGGGCGAAATCGGCGATCTCTTCCTCATTCAAATGGCGGCGGACGGCGACGTTGATTTTTACCGGTCCGGACAACGTTTCCAATGCGATTTTCAATCCATCCATCACCTGTCCCAGATCGCCGCCGCCGGTGATTCTCTTGAATTTCGCCGCATCGAGACTTACCAGGCTGACGTTAATCCGTTGCAGCCCCGCCTGGGCCAGCGCGTCAATTTGTTCAGCGAGGAAATAGCCATTCGTCGTCAAGCCAAGGTCTTTCAATCCCTCCAATCGGCTCAGTGCTTTGATTAAAAGGGGAAGGTCTCGGCGCAAGAGCGGCTCGCCGCCGGTCAGGCGGATTTTTCGAACGCCTTCCAGCGTAAAAATGCGGGCGATGCGGATCAATTCTTCCAATTTAAGAGAAACATCTTGGTCCAAGGCGTCTAGCTCGCCGTCCGGCTTGCAAAAACAGCAACGGAAATTGCACCGGCTAGTAACCGATAGGCGCAAATAAGCGATCCGTCTATCGAAACGATCGGTTAAAGTACGATTCATGTCCGTATTCATCGTCATTTCCTCGCTCAGGCATCATACTCTTTATTTATGGTGAGATAAAGAAAAAAACGATTGAATCGCGGGAAGCGGCTTCTTATAATAAATGCGCCCCATCCAACTATCCCAGTCTCCCAGTCTCCCAGTCTCCCAGTCGCCTTGTCTCCTTGTCGCTTTTAGCGGGTTGCGCTTCGCTTTGAGTCCACCCTACAAATTTTATTTCCCAATACAAAAGCGAGAGAAGACGATCTCGATGATATCGGGAGTTGAGTACGAGCCATCCAATTCGGCTAGTTCCTGCAAGGCAAGGCGTAATTCTTCCGCTATGATTTCCAAGGGGGAGGCTTCTTCCAAGAATAGAAACGCCTGGCGGATTCTTTCCTCCATGCGCGACATCAAACTTTCCTGGCGGGCGTTGACGAGATAGGCCGATCCGGCTTCGGCGGGGAATCGGTTGGCGGTTTCTTTTTCCAATTGGACAATCAAGGCGTCGATCCCGCCTTCTTTGATGGCGGAAGCGGATATTACCGGCCAAGTCCAATCCTCATCCTCTAGCGAAGAAATCGCTTTGTCCTTCAACAGATCGTACTTGTTGGCTACTAGAATCACTCCCGCCTGTTCGTTGCTTTTACGCAATTCATCGAGAATGCGGCGGTCGTCCGGCGCAAGACCTTGCGACGCATCGTAGATATACAAAACGATAGGCGATGAATTCAATAAACGGAGGGATCGTTGAACGCCAATGGCTTCGATCTCCTCTTGGGTTTCGCGCAATCCGGCGGTGTCGATGAGCGTAAGAGGTTTGCCGTCCAGTTCGACGACGCCTTCGATGCTGTCGCGCGTAGTGCCGGGATGGGGAGTAACGATGGCGCGTTCGCGTCCCAAGAGGGCGTTGAACAGGCTCGATTTGCCGACGTTGGGCTTTCCCGCCAGGACGGCGGCGATGCCTTCTTGAAAACGCTGTTCCCGAATCGAACGGCGCTTTAAATCCGCAATCCGCTCCCAAAGAAGGCGCAAGCCGCTTTTCATCGCCGAACCGGCTGGCGCTTCCACGGCGTCGTCGGGGAATTCGATTTGAGTTTCCACCTCGGCCAAGATGGCGATCAACTGTTCCTTAACCTCTCCCAGTTCCTTGGAAAATGCGCCCTCCAGCATTCGCAGAGAAAGCGCCCGCGCCAATTGCGAGCGGCTCTCGATCAAGGAGTTAACAGCTTCCGCCTGGGCGAGATCCATCTTGCCGTTGCGCACGGCGCGAAACGTGAACTCTCCCGGTTCGGCGAAGCGCGCGCCCTGGCGATGGAGCAGTTCTAGAATTTTGCGCACAACAACCTCGCCGCCGTGGCAATAAATTTCCATCATTTCTTCGCCGGTATAGGAATGGGGTGCGGGAAAAACCGCTGCGAGTACTTCATCGGCGATTTCTTGCGTCTCTGGATCAACGATTGCGCCATGAATCATAAGGCGGGGATGTTGGGTAAGGGATTTGCCTTTGGATTGAAATAGACATTGGCCGATGGAAATCGCTCGCGGACCGCTGAGGCGGATAACGGCGATGGCGCCGCGTCCCGGCGGCGTTGCAACCGCGGCGATCGTATCCTCACGGAGAAAAATTCCTGCTTTTTTGTTCATAGGATTCGGTTTATAGAGCGTTCCGCTAAAGACGTTATGGTCTATTGAGAACGCCCCCTCACCCTTGCCCTATCCCAAAGGGCGAGGGAACAATCGCAAATGAAAGGCGCCCCTACGAAATAATAAAACCCTGAGACAAAACGGATAAGGGATGATACCATTATAAGTGAAAAGAGTAACGTTTTGCTTATTCTAACGTTTATATTATAGGGGGCGGATGAAGAGGGCAGCCCGCCGTATACTAGCGGCGGCATCGTCTTTGCGAGAAAGGGAAATAATCTCTCGCTGGCTGTTGTGGAAGGAGAAAAATCATGATTCTTCAACGATTCCCTAAAATCTATTTGCATGCTCATGTATTGGCGCCGCAACGAATTGAACATGCTCGGGGGAAATTCGCGGTTCCCAAAGATTGGATAACCGCTTCCAAGCGAAGCAGCGCGCAAAAACTCTTCACAACCATATTGGAATTACTCTACCTCGGCGTCCTATCGTTTTTCTTCCACCAATTTTTAGCGGAGATCGCCAAGGCAAACGGATTGGGATAATGGAATGATGAATGCGGAATGATGAGTGATGAAAATTACTTTAGCATACATTATATCTTATCCTAAAGGGTGCAAATGGGCGCATGTGAAAAGTAAGATGGGTGACCCATCGAGTATTTATAAATATAACTAATGATGGGTCAAAAGGCGCGTCCCATCCTACGATCTTCAACCTAATGGGCGCATGAGCGGAAAATAGACCGTATTTTTTATATTCTCCTCATTGGTAATGAGCGCGACGAAGCGGTCGATGCCCATGCCCCAGCCGGATATCGGCGGCATTCCATATTCCATGCACTGGACGTAATCTTCATCCAATTCCATCGCTTCCTCGTCGCCCGCGTCGCGCAAGGATTGCTGCGCGGCCAGGCGTTGGCGCTGATCGATAGGATCGACCAACTCGGAATAGGCGTTGACGATCTCCATGCCCGCAACGACTAATTGGAAACGGTCGGTAATAGAAGGATCGGCGTCATTGGCGCGCGCCAGCGGCGATAATTCTTTCGGATGCGAAGTAAGAAAGAGCGGCGACAGGATTTGCGGACGGCAAGTTTTTTTATAAAGCGCGTCGATCAATGCTCCCCATCCCAAAGCGCCGACATTGATATCCTCCAAAGTTATCCCCTTCCCATGAATCGCGTCCAATAACTCTTTCTTGGTTTTATGTTCGTCGATATCGATTCCGACGCCTTCCAAAATCACATCGCGAAAAGACTTGCGCGGCCAAGGCGGAGAGAAATCGATCATTTTTCCCAAATACTCGAAAGTCAACGAACCAAGAACTTTTTCCAGCGTGGAAGTGAGCAGCCGTTCGGTAAAATCCATATTGTCCTGGTAATTCCAATAGGCGGCGTAATATTCCAGCATTAAAAATTCCTGCAAATGCGCCGTAGAGATGCCCTCGTTGCGAAAGCAATGGGCGAATTCGAAAACCCGGTCGTAACCGCCGACAATCAGCCGCTTGAGATAGGTTTCCGGAGCGATGCGCATGTATAAATCGATATCCAGCGCATGGTGATGGGTGAGGAAGGGCTTAGCCATGGCTCCGGAAGGCTTGGCTTGCAGGATGGGCGTCTCTACTTCGATAAAATTGTTGTCCTCCAGCGTGCGGCGTATGGCGCGGATGACCTCGCGCCGGGTGCGGAAGCGGCGTCGGGAATCTTCGTTAACAATCAAATCCAAATAACGCTGGCGGTAACGCACCTCCAGGTCGGCGAGACCATGCCATTTTTCCGGCAAGGTCAAAAGCGCCTTAGAAAGCAATTGAAAAGATTTTGCCCGCAGCGTTTGTTCGCCGGTTTTGGTGACGAAGATCTCGCCTTCGGCGCCGATAAAATCGCCGATATCGATGTTTTTTTTGAAGAAGGCGTAGGTTTCCTGGCCCAGGTCGTCCTGAGCGAAGCAGAGTTGCATCTTCGCTTCCGCGTCTTGAATGTGCATAAAACTGAGTTTGCCCATCTTGCGGATGGCGATGATTCGTCCGGCGAGACGGACGTTCTTGTCCCCAACAGGCAGATTCAGCGCTTGGACAAGCCGATGGCTGCGTTCGAAGCGGTCGGGATAGGGTTGGATTCCTTCTGCCTGCAATTGCCGAATCAATTCGATTCGTTCTTCGCGGATGCTTTTTTTGGTTTCCGGCATGGCGTTTCCTTGATAAAAGAAACCCCGAATAAAATCGGGGCATGGTTAAAAAATTATAGTATCGCAAGAGCCGTAGTAATAGTGGAGCGATTATATTCCTCTTCTCCATTTATGCGCCGGCATGTCCGCCGTAAGGGCGGTCGATGTTGCCCGGACCGAAATAATTGATATCGCCGTTGCTGCTGAGGCCGTTGGTGGCGTCGTAGCGCATTCCGTATTCGTTGTAATGGTTAGGGCCGATGCTGCGGATTTGAAATCGGACGATGCCGGCGAAAGCCCGGTCGTCCGTGCCGCCCGTCCAATGGTTGGGATATCCGGTGTAAATATTGAAATCGCCCAAAAGGTTTTCATTGATAGGCTGCGGATCGGGCTGAGTCGTAATAAAATAAAAGGGATCGTAGGCATGGATGAAATTGAAGCGGCCGGGAATGGCGGGAGCGAAGGGATCGGGATTGAGCGTGGAGATATAGCTGATAGGCGTCGTGATTTTATAGATTAAATCCTGCGGCGGAACGCGGTTTCCCGCATCCAGCATATATTGCGTAAGCGCGTTAGCGTAAGCGTTTTGATCGGCGCGGACGCGGGCAATCTTAGCTCGGATTTGCGCATTCAAGAAATTGGGAACGGCGATGGCGGCCAGGATTCCGATAATGGCGACGACGATCAACAGCTCGATCAACGTAAAGCCTTTTTTCATGATGCAATCCTCCTAGTTTATTTGGTAGGATTCGGGAAGAATCCGACGGCTTAAATCCGAGGTTTATGAGCGTTTCAGGATTGCGTACATTGCCTGAATCTGGATATCCAGGATGAAAGGATGACCAGGATTTTTATCCTGTAAATCCAGAAAATCCTGACCATCCTGATTCTGACAAATAGCCAGAGAATAGTATCTCCTCCATCCGAAAACGCTTTTACGCAAGTTTTACAAGATAAATATTATAGATGCTCGCGCGAAGCGAATATAGGAGAGAAAGAAACGAGAAACAAAAAAGGGGCGGCTGTGAAAGCCGCCCCTTTAGCGTCAATACAAGGAATTAGAAAAGACTCCATTCTTTCACTGCTACAGGCGTAAAATAATCGAGTTCCTCCTGTGGAACTGCGCCGCGAGTGATTTTCAGCCGATCC
The DNA here is from genome assembly GCA_040755155.1 of Candidatus Omnitrophota bacterium. NCBI lineage: Bacteria > Pseudomonadati > Candidatus Omnitrophota > Candidatus Omnitrophota bacterium. The sequence goes on from JBFMBP010000107.1 coordinate 44,622, forward strand.
AAGAGCCCGGTGTAAGGCAGTCCTCCGCCAGATTCGCAGCCGATGTAGAAATTGAGCACATCAGCCATGCGCACGCCGCCGGTGTAATCCATCCGGTCCGCCAGCTGGCCATCGACGTAGAACCGCAATTCGACGCCTTGCTGGTGCTCGGCGGCGATGTGATGCCATTTCATGTCATTGGGAATGACGGCGTTGGAATGAGCATCCAAAATGCCGTAGGTAGTAACGGTCATGAGAGAACCTTCATACATTGCATCAAGAGGCAGAGCCGCCCCGGCGCCGTTTTGATAAGGCATCGCGCTGTCGAAATTGTATGAGACGATCGTCTTAGCCAAGGGCGCCTTGGGATTGGCGGCGGCGCTATCGAGTTCGGAAACTTTTAAAACCGCGTTATGAATGCGCGCCCGATCAATGGCGCCATAGAGGGGACTGCTGCCCGTATCGCTGGAACCAATGCTCAAAATATTGTTTTGGAGATCGCGGGCGGCGTCCGTATTTCCGATGTATTCCTTCAATTCTCCATCCACATAGAAAGAAACGCCTGCGCCAGGATCCCACGCCATGGCGATATGATGCCATGTTTGATCGGCGGCCAGTTGGTAAGTGCTTTCCACATCTACAATTCCCAAAAGCGTGAAGAGCAGGTTGCCGTTATGGAAGCCCATTTTGTAGCTGCTTCCATAGCGCATGATATCATCGTAAGTACCGAACTTGTCGATTTTGACCCATGCTTCCATCGTGATGGGGCCGCCCTGAATCGCGAGAATTTTATTCGCCGAATCGTCGCCGGAAACGGGATACTTAACAGAAAGATCGCCTGCTTTGCCGGAAGGAGAATCCGCAAGGCTTTGGGCCGCCAGACGGGGGCGGAAGGAGAAGGAATAGCCGCTTTGGCCGCCGATGCCGTAAGCCAACAACACGACGCGAGCGGCCTTTTGATTTGCGGCGTCGAATTTGACCCAGGCTTCGAAGGTAAAATCTTCATCCCAGAAGCTCATGATATCGCCTTCGTCGGGATAGATCACCTGGTCGGTTCCATCGAAACTCAACGAATAATCGCCCGCCTTTCCCGTGGGGGTATCGGTAGAGAACGCAGGGATGGCATCTTTCGAGCCGAATGCGGCGGTGCTGACGGCGGGCCGCTTAGCAGGAGCGGCGTTTTGGTAAGGCTCTCCGCCTTCGTCGAAACTATAGGATACGAGCGTACTATCCAGCGGAGTTTTCGGATTAGCGGCGTCGCTGTCGAGCTGCGTTTCATTCAAAACGGCATTATGGATGCGAAGCCGGTCGACTAGCCCTTGAAGGGGAACGGCGCCATTGGTTTCGGAACCGATATCTAATTTGTTGTTCTGAAGCGCCCGGCCACTATTCGCCGTCTCTTTATAGCCCGCCAATTCGCCGTCAACATAGAAATCTACGCCGACGCCCGGCTCCCAAGCGGCGGCGACGTGATGCCATATATTATCCGCGCTCATCGCCACACCGCTTTCTACATCATCCACGTCATAAAAAGTCCAGACGATCGTGCCGTCGTTGATTCCCATCTTGTAGGAAGCGCCGTAGGCGGCGATGCCGTTGTATTGATTCAGCGCCGAGACTTTAATCCAGGCTTCCATCGTAATCGGTCCGGATTGAATATCGAGTATCGGATCGACCGAGTCGTCCACTGTTAGCCCTTTGCCGGGAATTAAAGATTTGTCTCCCGACTTGCCTGAAGGGGAGTCATCGCTGTTTCCCGGCAGATCGGCGTCGGTAACGATAATCCCCAAATTGGCCTTAAAAAGCCCCATATTATCCATGACCGTTAGGCCGCTGCCCTCGTTGAATTCCCAAAAGTAAACGTCGCCCGGATTCTGGGAATAAGCGAATGGAGCCAATGTGAGAACTCCAAACGCTACTCCAGCAATCGTTAAAAATTTCTTTACCATTCCATCCATCCTTTCTCGAAAAATTAGTTATAATTGGGAATTGACTCAAAATCTTATACCACGAAACAATTTTTCAAAATAGGGATGCAAAAAGGGAAAAACAATAAATGTGCAGATAACAATGATTCATTCCATCGATCGTGCAAACCATGACTCAATTTGCGCGATAATTTCATTTGCGAAATTATCGGTTATAAAAAAGATAACTTCGGCAATTTCCCAAAATTTTAGAATAGAATATTGAATATTGATCCCCATAAATGTTGAAAGGTTTGAAGCAATGAAAAGATATTTTTTTTTAACCCTATTTATTCTGCTCGTTCATCCCGCTTGGAGCGCGGAGGAAGCAAAACCCAAGGAATCGAAAGATTCCGGCGTAGAAATGGTTTATCGCATTCAAGTCCGCGTCATTTATGCAGGCAAGACAGGGATATTCGGAACAGTTCCTACGGAATTGTCGGATATGCGGCAGGTACTCACTCAATACATGCCCTACCCATCATACGAACTGTCGAACATTATCCGTCTCAGCGTCTTCGGCGACGAGGAAGCCACGGCGCTGACGTTTCCCGAACATTACTTGCGCATCATTCCTAAAGGCGCAATTAAGGGAGAAAGGGGATTGAAAGTGAAGGCGGAACTTTATCATGTCCCGGCAGGCGTGGATTCCAAGACGAAATATTGGCTGGGGAATCCACAGCAACAAAATCCAACGTCCACCGATCAGGGGAGTTCATCCTCCACGGCGCCGTCCACCACGCCTCCGATGATTGGTTTCGAAGAAAAAAGCCAAGGGGAAAGCAAACCCTTTTTACCTATCGTCAGTTCCGCCGTTTTGCTTACAGATCGCGATTGGGAGGCGTTCGGCGGCGTTCCAATTCGAGTTAATTCGAAATCGGAAGTCAGTTCGACAAGCATGTCATCCTCTTCGTTGTCGCTCAGCGCCGGGAGAAATTCCGTTGGGATGGAGAGATTTTTGATTTTGGGGATGCGATTGGAAAAGCAGTGATGAATGATGAATGATGAATGATGAATTCGGGATTAGAAGAAATCTACTGGCAGGGATTTGCGGCCGGCGTAGCCCGCGTCGAGTTCATGCCAGAATTGAATCTCATCCCCATCGGAGAGTTCGTAACACAGAAAAACTTCCTCGCCTTCGATGATGGAGGGGAAATCGATCAATCCCCGCTCGATATCTTGGATGACGATTCCCTGATCGGCGATTTCCGAAACCAGGCTGTTCAACCGATGTTGAAATTCATTGCGCCGCCGTACATGGTGGAATTGGGTGCCGTTGGTGCGTCCCTTCAATCCTTGCGCCAGGTTGGAGGGATTGGCATGAAACTCCCTCGCCTCTTCGAGCAGCGCGCGCATCGAATGAAAAATTTCCCGAAGCCGAGGAATAAGGGAATTGGCTTCGTTCAGCGAAAAATGTTTATCGAAATGAGGCATTGTTTATCCAAAAAAAGTGATTTGAGTCAAGCGATGAGGAGATAAATTTAAATCTATCTAACGTTATCTCCCCGCGCGCAATAAGTCAAAGAGATAAAAAGCGTTCAGGACGAGGGAATGGACGATTTTCCCTTCTTGAATCAATTGCGGAATCTTCGCCAGGGGCACGAGTTCGACGCGAATGTCCTCGCCATCGTCCAGCGATTGATCGTATTTGAGTATGACGTTTTTCGCCAGGAACAAATGGCAGGTATTGTTGAGAATGGCGGGATTGGGGCGCACGGCGCCGAGTGGGATCACCTCCTCCGAGTCGTAACCCGTCTCTTCCCGCAGCTCGCGGCGCGCTGCCTCCAGCATGGAGCCGTCGCTGGGATCGGCCAACCCGCCGGGGATTTCCAGCGACATTTCCTCGGTTCCGAATCGGTATTGATGAACCATAACCACTTCGCGATCCGGCGTAAGGGGAATGATATTGATCCAATCCCTGGTTTCCAGCACATAGGCGGGCAGTTCAACGCCGTTACGGGGAGAGACGCAGATATCCTCCCGCAGATGGAAAATGCGGTAATGCGCCACGTAGCGGCTGGATTTTTTCTCCCAGGGACGGCTCATAATTGCGGGCCTCGATCTTAGTAAGAGTGATATGGGGAATGATGCCAATCACTTTTGAATTTGTTGCATTTAAATCCCTCTCCCAAGATGGGGAGAGGTTAGGTGAGGGTTGATTTGTTTGAACTTACCTCCCCTCACCCTAACCCTCTCCCAAAGGGCGAGGGAATGGAAATGCGTAATAGGAGATAATTGCGCAAAATCATACCGCTCCCACGCGGCGGCGAAGATCGGCGACGATATCCTTGGCCTTTTGGCGCAGCGAGGCTTTTGCGTCCGGCAGCGTCTGCTTGGTTGCGCCGGATTGATGCAGTTGGAGATGGAAGCGCAAAGCGTTGGAGGTTCCCGAGGGGCGGAATGTCAGATAGTTCCATTTTTCTTCATCGAGATAGAAGCGGACGCCTTCGTCGGGAAAGCCGTCGAAATTGGCGGCGTCGTATTTTCCCGTCCAATAGACGGCGGTGGAATAGACCGGCGTTCCCGCCAGCGAGACAGGTTTCTCCCGGCATTCTTTTTCCAATTCAAGTACGCCCTTGATGACTTCGCGCTTCTTGATAAAGCCTTCCAGGCCGTCGTATTCCCCATCGAGGGGATCGGGTTCGTAATAATTGAGGAAGTAGCCGATATCGGGATCGAGGAAGATTTTTTCGTCGATGAGTTGAAAAAGCGTCGTCCCTTTCAGTTTGGCGTAAGCGGCGATTTCGGCTAACAACAACGCCGCCAGCGTGCCGTCCTTATCGCGCACGTGTCCGCCTTCGCCCATAGAAACCGCATCGGGAGGCGGTCCGCCTAGGATGGAGAAGCCGCTGCTTTGCTCCATGCAAGCGATGTTGTACTTGCGATGGCCGTTATTCATATCAATGCAGGAGTGCATGAAGGGATGGCATTGGGGTTGGGCGGGATCGGGACGGCCTTCGATCAAGTCGGGCAGTTTTTGGCCCTTCCACGCCTCATTCACGCACATGGCCAGCATGGCGAAGCCCACCCAACTTCGGGCGACGCCGAGGCCGTATTTCATCGCCATTTTCGTGAGGGCGTCGCTGGTGGTGTGGGAGAGGGCGATAAAGCGCTGTTCTGGTTTCTGGATGTTTCCGAACTGCTCGATCTCTCGATGCAAACGATACCAAACGATCAAAGCCCACAAATCGTCCGCCGGCAGGAGCGTATAGTCTTTGTTGCCGTAAATGGCGCTTTGCGATGGAGTAACTTTGACCACCAATCCGCAGCGGTCGGCGTCGGGATCGGTGCCGACGAGGATATTGAGATCGTCAAAGGAGCCGGGATGATCTTCTTTGAAGGATTGGACGGCGATTTCGGCGGCGCGGACGTCGCCGGGATCGGGCTGTTGCTCGAAGCCGGGTTCGCTGTTGAAGCAGGGAAACAGGCCATCCAGTTCGTCCAGTTTATTCACTTTCAAAACATTGGTGAATCCGACTTCCTTTAGGATGCGGGGGACGGCTTTGCGTCCGGCGCCGTGGTAGGCGCAATAGCCGATGTTCACAGGCTTCTTGCTCGTTTTTTGTTCCGCCACCAGGTCTTTTTGCAGGAGAAAGGTTTTCACGTGCTCGACATGGCGGGTGTGCATATCGATGAGATGGTCTTCCCGTCCGAAATAATCGACGCCTTCCACCGGTTCCGAACCGCCTAAAAACCAGAGTTGATCGGGAGCGGCTTCTTCGAAGGGCAGCAGTTTGATATCCGCCGAAACGGCTTTGCTGATGTAATCGCGGACAATGACGGCGCGGTCTTCCAGACTGAATTGGGAGCCATTGCCGCAAGAAACTTTGTAACCGTTATAACGGTAATCGTTGTGGCTGGCGGAGATGAGAATGCCGATATCCGCCCGCAGATTAGGCACGGCGAAGGTAAGTTCGGGATAAGGGCAGGCTTCGTCGAAAAGATAAAGCGTAATGCCGTACGCCAGAAAGAGTCGTCCGATCAACTGGGCGAAGGCCTGGCCGCAGATGCGGCTATCGTAGCCGATTACGATTTTCTTCATGCCGCGATCCAACGCGAACTTGGCGACGCCGACGGATTTCAGCAGCAGCACTTTATCGTTGATGGTGGCGGGGCCTTTGAGAATGCGCGCTGCTGGGCCGTTTTCCTTCATCTTCAAAATCGACGCTTTGTCGAAAGCCATGCGTCCGCGAATGCCCGCCGTGCCGAAACTGATATCTTGCAGAAAGACGTCGACGATATCGGGCCAGCGTTCTTCTTCGATGGCGTCCTGGATGCCTTCGACGATATTTTCGGAGAAATTGGGGATATAGGGATCTTCCAACCAGGCTATGAGATTGGGAATAACGTTGGCGCTGGCTCTCTCGAAATATTCCACTGCCGATCGGGGTATGCCGCTGGGATTGGCGCTTTTCAGATTTTCTTCCGACCGGCGCAAATAATCGTCGATTCCTTTTTTGGCTTTTTCAAGCAACCCATCCATCATGGCTTGAAACCTTTCCTGCTTATTCTTAAGAATATTCGATTCCGATCTCTTGTTACGCAATACTATTCCCTCGCCCTTTGGGAGAGGATTAGGGTGAGGGGTTTAAGAAACAATCGCGCCATCGGCGATATTCATGGAATTTTATTCCGAAGCCGGAAAACGCATTCCTTTTAAAACGTTTTCAGATAGAAAAAGTATTTTATCCATTTAAAGAACTTTTTGATAGGAATAGTACTTGGGAAAAACGCAAAAAAGGAGCCTTGGAAACGAGGTTGGAGTGAGGAGACTATTTCTCCCGTTTATCGAAATCGAGGATGAAGGGGCCGGGACGGCTGCCTTCATTGGGGATGCGGCAGATTTTGTAGCTGTTGGAGGCGAGGAAGTAGTGCGAGTTTACGGCGGCGTCCACCGTAATGTTACCCTCGAAGAGGACTCCACGGTTGTAATCCAATTCTTGTCCTTTCATGGCCTCAAGATCGATAGGTTTTTCATTGACGATGACGCGCACGTATTCCGGCGGGCGTCCCAACAGGTCGCGATAGAGGCAGCGAGCGTGAAATACGCGCTTTTGAACGCGGGAAAGTTCGTAAAATTCCGCGCTGTGGAGATAGGGCGGCGGATCGCTCGCGGGAACGCCGAGACGCTCACCAATCGCCCGCACGATCAATTCCCCTTCGATAAAGAGATCGTCGCAACTTTTATACAGAAGAAAATTCCGAGCGAAAGAAGGAGGATAAACATATTCGCTCATGCCGAAACCAGCCAGCGCATTGGGAAACAAATCCCCTACGAAGCGGGAGAAGCGCGTGTCTTGAAGAATGCGTTCGGGATTGCGATACCAGGGAAGATATTTCTTTTCGAAAGTCTCAATGAACAGCGCGTCTTGCTCGGCATAGTTGCTTTCGGAAGCGTATTCGCGCCGAAACAGGTTCTCGTTCCAACTGCAGGAATGAAGGCGGAGGGAATAGTCAATGGTGCGGCCTTGATTCTTCCAATCCTGCAAGAATCGCTTCATTTGCCGCTGCTCGTAAAAAGAATAGGAGGTTTCGGGCCAGGTCTCGGTCCAGAAAACGCCGTCTCCCCCGTGAATCATGGGGTGAACCGCGCGCCCCATCGCCACGCCGTCCACATCGAAAATGGGAAAAATCATAAAAATTGTCCGGCGCTTGATGGCGGCGGCGGCGGGATCGTCTGAAAGAAGATATTCGATTGCGCCGCGGGCGATCCAGGAACTGGCCGTCTCGTAAGCGTCCTCGCGGCAAAGAAGCAAGACGCATTTTTTTTCTTCGGCGGGACTTTGGGGATCGGTGACGAAAACGATGGGGATTTTCAATTTCTTAATGGGGGATTCGCACAAGGTTTGAATTTGTACATGAGGATGAGAAGAGATTTCTTTTTCAAGACGATCGCGATCGGCATTAGAGAAAGGCGGCGCGAAAGCGATCCAGGCGCGGTTTTGCGCGAAAGAATGAGTGAAAGAGTATCGGACTTTGCTCTCGTCGCCGGGAATATCTAGGATGATGCGATTTTTGATAAAAGCCCAGTTTTGGCGGTCGTAGCTTAAAACCGGGAGATTGTCGCCGCCGAAATAGTCGTCCCGCGCCTGCTCGAAAACGAAGGTCAACGTTTTATTGAGGATGCCGTCCAATTGGAAATAATACCACAGCCCGCCGGAGCCGGGAGCGTGGGATAGAATAATATTGTTGGATTCGGCGGTGCGCCATCCCCCCAAAGAGCCGTTTTCAAAATCCCAAGTCAATTCGACATTCGCGGCGGCGAAGCCATTGGCTGCCGCCAGCGTTATCGTCAAAAACAACAAGAAAACAAGCGTTTTGCTTTTCATAATTCCCCTGCTGGGCGCCAGGCTGGAAATTCCCTATCACATTAAGAAATTCCCCGTTGCTACGCAAGGGAACAATGAGTTAAAGCATAACGCCGCCGATCTTTTGTCCCAATAAAACCGCTCCCATAATTACGACTTCTTCGCCTAGAGCCGCTGGGACGATTTCGTAACGATTCATGAAGGGCTTGAATACGAATTGTTTGACTTTCTGGCGCAACGCATCCCAAAAGAGCGGCCCCATTAGAGAGACGCCGCCGCCGATGACGATGCGCTCCGGGTGGAGAAGGGCGATGACGTTGCTTATGGCGATGGCCAGCGCCGTACAGGTATCTTCCAGTAGGGCGTTGGCGAGGAGGTCGTCCCGCTCCGCCGCCGTGTAGACGGTTTGTGCGGTTACGGCATCCGAGCTCCCAGCGAGTTCGGGCATGATGGAGGATTCGCCCGCTTCGACGGCTTCCCGCGCGCGGCGTCCGATCGACCAACCGGAACAGACGAGTTCAAGTTTTTCCGGCTCGCCCGTTTCCGGATCGGGTATCCAGGTATGGCCGATTTCCGCCGCGCCAAGGCCTTGGCCTTCGTCCATGACTCCGTCCGTAATCAAACCGCCGCCGATGCCGCTGCCAATGGTGATGTAGAAGATGCGGCGCAAACCGCGCCCCGCTCCCATCATCGCCTCGGCGTAGCCCGCGAGGGTGGCGTCGTTCTGGATAGAGGCGGGAACGTTCCAACTCTCCTCCAGCCATTGTTTGAGGGGGAAATTGTCCCAGCCTTCGATCTGATGGGAGACGAGCGCCGTTCCCGTTTTGGAATCGATAGGGCCGCCGAAGCCGACGCCGATTCCGGCGATATCCTGGCGGGAAAGGCCGGATTCGCGCAAGGCCTGCTCCATCAGGGAAGGCAGAGCTTCGCGGATGCCCTCGCCGCCGCGCGCCGCGTCGACTTGCGCGCGAACCAGGCTGATGAGTTTTTCGTCGCGAAAGCCGACGCCCGCCTGCAATTTGGTGCCGCCGATTTCAACGCCGATCGCCGCTTTCATGCCGCCGTTCCCTTAAAGCGCTCGCGCAAGACATCCAAGACGTAGTGCATATACACCCCGTGAACCGCTTCCAGCGCGCCCATGTTGTAAGAAGGCACATGCAAATCCTGCTGTGCGATTTTTCGCAGCTTGCCGCCGTCGTAACCGCTCATGCCGAACGTTTTCATGCCGTGGGCGTTGGCGTATTCCACGGCCTTGATGACGTTGGGGCTGTTGCCGGATCCGCTGATGGCGATGAGCAGGGCGCCGGGATGGCCGAAGTTCTTCAGCTGTTCGACGAAAACGTTTTCGTAGCTGGTATCGTTAGCCCATGCGAGAATGTAGGGCGTATTGTCGGTCAGGCTCATTACCTTGAGTCGTTTTTGGTTTTCGAAATCGCTGAGCGTTCCCTTGCCTAAATCCTCGCAGAAATGAGAAGCGTTGGCGCCGCTGCCGCCGTTGCCGATAATAAAGACGAAAGCGTCGTTTTTGTAGGCTTCTTCAATGGCGTCCACGAGGGCTTGCGCCTCCGCCGGATCGACCTTGCGCATCAGTTGCGCGAATTCATCCAGATAAGCGTCTAATGTCATGTAGGGCCTCCATGAGGGTGAATGCTTTCCAATTAATAGAAAGTCAAGATTTATTCCATAGGTTTTTTTAGGATTATCGCTTCATCGCGAAGTTGCATTCTAAAACGTAATTTTACCGAATTAGGAGTCTTAAGTTTGGAATTATAAACGCCGTTTTTTAGCGTTCGAACTTCGGAATGAGCATAATTATCGATCAATGGGTTATGAAATACATTATAACTATATTCATATAGGGAATTTTCGGGAGTCATGGATATCATTCGTATATCTTTTACGTAAAAAGCGGCGATTCCCCAATTCAGCCATGACGGTCTTAATACATCTTCAGGCTTGCTGTATTTTTCTCGATTAACTGAAAAAACAGGGAATCGAATGGATGTGAAGTCAATGCGTTCTTCTTTGATTTCATCGATACGCCAAAACAAACGTTCGAAAGGTTCAAAATTTTGATCGGGTATCAAAGGAGTTGAAGACGATTCCATCGGCATGTCAGGAATTGAAGAATTCACGAATAATAGACTCCAATTTTACTTCTTTTATAGAATGACTATCAAATTCCCTAACTTCAATGCGTCCTTTGCCGTCGGAATAACCTAAAAGAATTTCGTTCGAATTAAGACATTCTATGCCTAAATACTTACAATCCTGAGTAAAAATAATTCCTACTCCGCCTTCTACGGACGGAGCAATTCGAGAGGGTTTTAAATCACTGCCGCTAAGATAAGTTAAAACGGTTTTCGCATTATTGATTGCGATTGAATTGGGTGGTTCCGCATCATAGCTATCCCACCCTGCTTTCAAATTCTGAAAACTCTCACATTTATTCATTAAGACCATCAAATCCGAGTGAATAATGAAATAATCACCCATTGGATGGTTTACGGAAATTTTTACTATATCTCCATGATACTGATAATGTGATTGTTGATTATCTGTCACATCAAACTTATATTCTTCAATATTATCATATTTATAAGGAGAATACATCTCTGACGGATAATTCAAGTTAGGTGGAATCGTATCTAATAAAGGGGACATAATCAATTTTCTCGCTCCATTCTTAGTCCATAAACATTTTCCAGAAATTTCAATAACATCTCATAAAGATCAAGTGTTTTATCTCTCAGATTTTCTATTGCTTCTCTCGCTGTTGTTATTGAATGGTGGAAATTGGCCATAATATCGATTCCGGGAATATTATTAATGAGATATAAATTTAACATTTTATTATTAATAATAATTTCTCGGATAATTTTATGAGACTTAATCGTGCCCCCGAAGAGATTAATGCAAGAGTTATCTTTAAAATCAAAAATCTCGAGCAATTCTTTTGACGGAGTTTTTTCTTTAAATCCAAAATTAATTCCCAATCCATTAATCGGAGTGTTAGGTAATTCTTCTAACACTGTACACACCATTTTTTCTGCTTTAATAATACATTGATCGCTTGGATTAAGAATATCAACAAACAATTTCCTATCATCGATATGAATAGCGCTCTCTTTATCCCTATATATTAGTGGAGCTACAGGGGCAATTGGAACCAATTTTTCAACTTCATTAGAAACAAAAAGATTTTTACAGACCCATTCGGGCATAAAAATCATTCGATTCCAATATCCGTTAATCACCAAATTCCATTTTTCCTGGTGTGGTTTCACTTTATTGACTTTCCGTTGAAATTATTTGTAATTCTATTATTTGGAACGAGTTATATTGTACTATTTTTAGGTCGACAGTCAATGATAAACTCATTTTTGCTCAAGGAATATCTGCATTCATCAAGATGATGGTTCTATTTCCGGTTGGCTATACAAACTATACAAAAGCACGGCGGTCAGGATGACGGCGCCGCCGATGAGGGCTTGGATGGAGGGCGTTTCGCCATTGGCCAGGTATACCCATGTAGGATTCAAAACCGGTTCTATGAGGGAGAGGATGGCGACTTCGACGGCAAGCAAGCCTTTGAGCGCAATGATGTAGAGGATGTACCCTACTCCGATCTGGAAAACGCCCAGCCATAACAATCCCGCCCAGACGGCGGGAGAGGATAGTTGCGCCCAAAAACCGGGCTGATAAAGCGCCGCCAAGGGAATGACGAAAACGGCGTTGGCGGCGTTGCCCCAAAAAACGGAGTCCAACGGCCCGCGCTCGCGATCCCGGCGCAGAGCGAGAATGACGCCCGCGAACGTCAAGCCGGAGAATAGAGCAAGGCCGTTGCCGCGCCATTCGCCAGGACGCAACTCGCCCATGAAGAAAAACGCCATGCCCAATAGGCTCAAACCGATCGTAACCACTCGGCCAAACGTAATTTTCTCGCCGAGCCACAACGCGCCGCCCGCCATGACCCAGGCGGGCATGGTATATTGCAGGAAAATGGCGTTGGCGGCGGTAGTCATCTTCATAGCCATGACGTATGTGGTCGTCATGAGCACATAAGAAGCCGCTCCCATCCAGCCATAGCGGCTCATGCGGCAGAGAGTTTTACCGCGGCCTTGCTTTATAAGCAGCAAACCGATGAAAACCGCTGCGATTAAACCTCGCAATCCCGCGATGGGAAGAGCGGCCAAGGGCAATAATTTAATGCTCAATCCGCCGGTGGAAAACAACAGCACCGACGCGACGGCGGCGATGACGGCGGAATGACGAGATGGATTTCTCATGGATTCTCATTGGCGAACGTTTGAAAAACAACAACCAACGCACCGCCGATTACGGTTTTGTCGAATCATCATGACGATTCCGCGTCGGGATTCAAGTTCTCTCGTTCCAGCCAATCTCCCTTTGATGCTTGCAGGTTTGTCATGATAAGATGGGCAATGAGGGGAGAATGGTGGGCTACGATTCGCTTTGATCCCACCCTACTCAACTTGCCTGTTTTTTGAGATAGGCTGGGCAATGAGGAGTAAGAGGATGAACTATTTATTCCATTTTTTATTAGTGGTTTGCTTATATAGTATGACTTTATTCAAGCCCGGCTTCGCCGAAGCCGAGACGAAGCCCAACGTGTTGGTTTTGATCGGCGACGATCATGCGTCGTACGTTTATGGAGCGTACGGCAATCCCAAAGCGCGGACGCCCAATCTCGACCGTCTGGCGCGGTCGGGCGTGCGCTTCACCAATGCTTTCGCCAACTGCCCCATGTGCACCGCCTCGCGGCAATCGCTGCTGACGGGACGGCTGCCCCATTCCATCGGCGTCACCCAGTTGCAGACAGCGCTATCCGACGAGCCGCTGACGCTGGCGGAATTGCTCAAGGAATACGGCTATGACGCGGCGTGCATCGGCAAAATGCACTTTAATAACCAACTCAACGATCCGCCGTTGAATCACGGCTTTGATACAATGATCGACATTCCCGATCATAACCGCTATCTAAAAGAACATCCTGCGCACCCGATTCTAAAAGAGTTCGCCGTTCTGCCGCCCTGGCGTCCCTTCCAGGAGCCGGCGCGGATTTGGCTTAACGGCTCCTATTTGCCTTTCGGGGCTTATGACGAAGATATGAGCGGGACTTGGTTCGCCCGCCAGGCGCAGGACTATTTGCGCAGCCGGAAAGGGAAGCCTTTCCTGCTCTTCGCCAGTTTTTACGAACCGCATTCCCCATACCGGTTTCCTATCGAATACCGCAACATGTTCGATCCGAAGACGTTCGAGGTTCCTCAGCCCGGCCCGGATGACGATTGGCAGATTCCGGAAATCTTCCGCGATCTGACCGATTCCGAGAAGCAACGCATTACGGCTTCCTATTACACGTCAACCGCCTTTCTCGACAAAAATATTGGGCTGGTTTTAGACGCATTGGACGAATCGGGATTGAGCGATAATACCATCGTGGTTTATTTCGGCGACCACGGCTATCACTTAGGCCATCATGGACGATTCGAAAAGCATAGCTTCTACGAACGCGCGCCCAAGGCGCCGCTGGTTTTCCGCATTCCTGGAATTACTCCCCAAGGGGAAGCGAACGACGCCCTCGTCGAATTCATCGACATCTTTCCCACCATCGCTGCGGCGTGCGGCGCCGCCCCGCCGAAGGAAGTGGAAGGGGAAAATCTTATCCCAATCATGAAAGGCGAGAAGAAAGAATTGCGCTGGGCCGTATTCAGCGAATATACGGAAAACGAAGAAGCGATGATCCGGACGCATCGCTATAAATTGATCTATTCCAGCGGAAAAAGAGAACGGCAGGACGGCTATCAAACCGGACGCCCAGCGCCGCAACCTATGCGCTTGCTCTTCGACCTGGAAAAGGATCCGGAAGAGATGACTAACCTGGCCGCCAAAGAGGAATACGAGCCGGAAGTCGTCAAATTGGAGCGTGAAATGTTGCGCCGCCTTAAGGAAACCTACCCACAGCAATTCAAAGTTCCCGCCGGGCTGGGATTGGAGGAAGCGCTCGATTGGTACTTGCAGCCGCGCGACGCCGTCATGAGAGTGGGCGCCGAGAAAAAGGGGAAATAGAGAAATTAGTAATACTTCTTTATTTATTGCCTCATGTTACGCGCAATGGGTAATTAAAGGAATCGCTTCCTATCTTCGTTCGAATCACGAAAGCGCGAAAGGAAAAAGAAAACCACGAAAAAAAGAAAAGACTAATAGTTGGCGTAAGGAATCCCGCTGCACGAAAGATTTTTCCGTGAAATCCACAAGAATCCGTGATATCTGTGATTCGAAAATTCCGTGGAATTCGAGTTATTTCGTGTTTTCGTAATTCAAAAACACAAAAGAGGCTCTTGCAAAATTCATAAAATCCGCTTTTTAATTCTCCCCCCAAGATTGGAGGGAGTTAGAGGGGGGTTGATTTTAATGGACTTACGTCAACCCCCTCTCCTGAACGAACGGGCACATAGTTTACATTTTGAACCGGGCACATGGTTTACACTTTTGTCTCGAAAATTGTGGCGGTTCCTTTCTTTTTTTGAAGAGCTAACCCATCTCCAGATATAGCATATTCCGAGTTTCCCATTCATTCAAAAACCTTTTTTTTACCTCCGATCCTACAGTTTATCATACCCTCTCCGATAGTTATTAGCATCAGGAAAAACGGAGACAGGCT